>JAFGLL010000018.1 GCA_016928095.1 Thermoplasmatota archaeon | reverse complement strand
GATGGTAATGTGATCTCCATGAAAAATCACTTGAAGGATTAAAGGGGTCATTTCTTCAGATCTATCCGGAGCTGTTTGAACATCTTAATGAAGTTCGGCTTCCCGTCATCCTTCCAGGTCTCCCTGTATCGGTAGGTCAGGATACCAAGGCTCGCGATGACCATCGAGATCAGCAACGCCGGGATGATGATCCACCACAGGGCAAGTATGTTCATGATGGCGGAGCTTTCCGGCGGGTCCCAGCTCGTTATGATCACCTTCGCTTCCTTGGACCTCTCGCCCTCCCCCTCGGAGTTCAATGCACTGACCCTGTAATAATATCCCCCGTCCCCTGTGATATTATCATCGGTGAAGTTCAGGGAGGTGCCGACCGAGGCATAGTACTTCAGGTTATCGGCCGATGACCCCCTGTATATCCGGTACTCGTTGATATCGGCCCCACCATCTGTGTACGGAGGTCTCCAGACGAGCTCGATCTTCTTTCCATCCAGTGCAGCGCTCAGATAGGAAGGGCTCGAAGGTATCGTCCTGGGGGTTTCGGAAATGACATCGCTCCATGGGCTGCTACCGATCTTGGTGAAAGCCCTTATGGAGTAGTGATAGGTGAAACCGTTTCGGACGTCCTTGTCCTCGTACCGCTGCCCCTCGACCACCTTGGCAAGGAATGAGAGAGAGCCGGGATCCCTTCCCTTGTAGATATCGTATCTGGTGATGTTCGATCCGCCATCCGTTTCCGGAGGGAGCCATGTGAGTATGACGATGAGGTTCCCGTGGGTCGCGGAGAAGTTCCTCGGCTCTGTCGGTAACGTTATAGGGGTCGCAAAGGCCTCGGGGCTCCATTTCCCGATCCCGAAGGAATTGACAGCCCTGACCTGATAGTAATAGGTGACCCCGTTCTTCAGGCCTGTATCGTGGTAGTATAGAAGATCCATGGTCTCCGTTATCGGCTCCATCTCCCCCGAGAGGGCTCTCCTGTAAACGATGTATCCGTCGATGCCCAATCCCCCGTCCGATAGAGGGGCCTCCCAGGATAGGTTCACCCTTCCGGGGGTGGCCACGGCCAGGAGTTCTCTCGGAGCGGAAGGGTTGTAGGAGGGCATGGCGGATACCAATGAGCTCGGCGGACCCTGCCCGACCTTGTTGAGGGCCGTCACCTGATAGTAATAGGTTATACCGTTGGTAACGGTCTCGTCGAAATGCGATTCCCCGTCATGGACCCTGAATATCATCTTCAGGTCCGAAGAGACCGTCCCCCTAAACACATCGTACCATGCTATGGGGAATCCCCCATCGTCCTCCGGGGGTCTCCATGAGAGCGAAACATTGTTATTTCCCGGGACCGCTTCCAGGTCAAGGGGAGCATCCGGTATCCTTCCAGGGGTGGCGGATACCTCATTGCTGAAACCCCCCTCGCCCATATCGTTCTCTGCCGACACACGATAGTAGTAGGTGACCCCGTTCGTAAGCTCCGTATCGTTGAAAATCGTCTCGCTCACGGTGGTCAGGTATGCGATCCCGAGGGGTGTTTCTCCTCTGTAGATGTTGTAGAACACCTGAGCGGGCCCCCCCGCATCCATTGGCTCCAGCCACGAGAGCTCTATCATGCTGTCGCCGAAAACGGTCTTCGGGGACCTTGGTGCGGTCGGCAGGGTGGATACGTTCAATTTCGAGGTGAATATATCGTAGAGCCCCCCTGCATAGGTGTCCTGGAAGGAGCCGTCAGTGGTGGGCAGATTACGCGAGGTGGTGGTCCCTATGATGATGGCACAGCTGTTCCTGTCGCAGGAAATGTCGGACCCTACATCGTCCCCGTTCCCCCCGAAATATGTGGAGTACCGGATGGAATTCCCGTCCCGGCTTAGTTTCAGAACGAAGGAGTCAACCCCCCCCCTTGCGGTCCTGTACAACGGAAAGTCCGAGACCGGAAAGTTCCGAGACCCCGTCACACCAACGATATAGGCGTAACCCTCATGATCGACATCCACTCCATATCCGATCTCGTCATCTTCATCCCCTATGAAGGTCGAGTAGACCAACATGTCGCCGGATACGTTCAGTTTTATCACGATGGCGTCCTTACCCCCGTTGTGTGATCTATCGAACGCCCTTTCCGTCACTGGAAAACCACCGGAATTCGTGGCACCTGTAAGATAGGCATACCCGTCATCGTCCACCCTGATACTCTGCGCCTGTTCGTTCTTCCCGCCTCCCAGGAACGTCGAGAATATCAAGGAGCTGCCGGAGGGATCGAGCTTCGTGACGAACAGGTCCATCTCGCCTCCGTTGTGGTCCCTGTTGAAAGCATGCTCTGTCGTTGGGAAATCCCTTGACGATACCTCTCCGAAGAGGTAGATGCAACCTTTATAATCGATATCGATACCGTTGGAACTTTCCTCGCCATCGCCTCCGATATATGTGCAATATTCAAGGGTGTTGCCTCCCGGGGACAGTTTGGCGGCGAAGGTATCGGAAACACCCCCGTTGTAGGTGACGTCGTAAGACCCGGCCGTGACGGGAAGGTCGGTCGATCCAGTCATTCCTGTCAGGTATAGGGCCCCATCTTCGTCCACCACTATCCTGTGGACCGCATCGTCCTTCCCCCCGCCAATGTATGTGGAGTACTGAAGCGATGCACCGTCGAGACCCAATTTGACCGCGAACATCTCCTTGTCGGTCCGATCGTGAACCGTATCGAAAGCACCGGCGGTTGTCGGGAGATCGACCGAATCCGTCACCCCGCCGATATATGCATAACCATACCTGTCAACGGTTATTGCCACCCCTGTGTCCAATCCGGTCCCTCCCAGGTACGTGGAGTAAATAAGGGAATCACCCGACTCGCTCAGCTTCACGACGAACACATCCCAGTCGCCCCCGTTGAACGAGGTGTCGTAAGATCCTTCCGTGGTCGGGAAATCTGCCGATTCGGTGTGCCGTGTGAGATAGGTACATCCCTCGTCATCGACATCCATGTCCCACCCCTCCTCCCAGCCGGTGCTGCCGATGTAGGTGGAGTAGATAAGTGGGTCGATGATGACGGTCCTTGATGGGTCCCGTCTCTCCAGTTCGAAGGAGTAGGTGTCCCCATGGACATTGAAACGGGAGGTCAATCGCTCCAGAGGGTCACCTTCGTAATAAACCTCGAGCCCGCTGTCGTATATCACAGGGCCGGAATCGGATGCGATCCCGAGTTCGGTCCCGTCCTTCCCTAGAGATACCGAAGAACCCTCGACCTTGAACCTGACCTCTTCATGGTCGGAGCCCGGGTGGAGGATGACGTCATATTTCAGTCCCTTCTCGCCGGTCCTGTAGACTATGTCCACATCATCCCAGACGTTCTCGTAGATTATCTCGCGGAAGTTACGGACGCCTGTCCGCCAACTTTCCGGATCGTTGCCCAGGAAGAAGTTGGAGCAGAATGGAAGGACCTCCCTGCCTTCCGGGACTACCATGTTGGGGTCATTGAAGGAGATCTTGAGGGTGCTGGACCGCGTGGTCCTATCGTAGTCCTCCGTGCAGCCGAGAGGTCCGAGGTTTTCTGTCCCTTCGTCATAGAGTTCCACAGGGGCGGTTCTGTCGGGTATTCTCAGGATGATCCCATCCTTGAGGAACAGGACCGCACCCATATTGGAACTTCCTGTAAAAAAGACCTCCCTGTTCTCCAGCTGTCCCAGGTTCTCCGAGAAGAATCCGGGGTCAGGGTAAGTAGCAGTATTGACGGTCCCTGCAGGGACATGTAACGTGGAATCCTCACCGGAGCCGGCAGATGTGATCGAGGATAGGGTCATCGAGAAGAGTGCAACGATAAGGATCGGACAGATGGAAAGCGCTCTAGACACCTTTTAAGTCCCCCAGGATGCGGGTTTGCCGGTCCAGATGAAATCCGGTTGGTAGTACTTAATAATAATCTGTATAAGACCGGAGGGGGCTTTAAAAATTAGGATTTCAGGACCCTAGCAGTCCCTTGACGATATCGACCGCTTGAGGTATCGCACTACCGATCTTCACGCTCAGTTCATCGCTGAACTCCTCGACCCGATCTATCCTGATGCCGACAAGGGTGATCTCATTTGGGACCCTCTCCTCTCCATATATCCCGGACAGCTCCACGGCCTCCATCAAGGTGGCGTCATGAGGGCTGGTGGAATGCGCCGTCCCCAATTCATCAAGGTCCATGACCCTTACATCACCAACATCCATGTCCTTTAGATACACGGCATCGACGAGGATGGCCCGATCATAACCGAGTATCATGTCCAGAAGGTTCATTCCCCCGGTATATGCCTCTCTGACGTCAACGTCCGATCTGCTCTTAAGCTGCCTGACGACATGTATTCCAACCCCATCGTCTCCCAGGATGGGGTTGCCTATCCCAACGATGATGGTTCTTTTCATTGTCCCTCGATACTTTTTGACCATAAAAATGGTTCCCTGTCTCGCTCGATGATGATCGAACCATCATCGGGATAAGGGCTATTTGATAGTCCTGATGGGAAGTGGATATGATAGATTGAAATTATAATCCAGGTCATACACCATCTTTTTCATATGGACATGTACATGAATGACATACCAACGTTGTTTTAGTTTCGGAGAGGTCCTTAACTCTTTTATAAGAACGAAGGATATAGATGACCATCCAGGTAACGTCAGGTCAACAGTATTTAGATGATGACATAATTATCCATGGGACTTTGGGTGGGTAAAATAGTAAGTGTCAAGAAGGAACTCCGATAATAGAGAATTTCGGAGATTGATGTATGATCATAAATGATATCAGGTCCGGGTTCAAGAAGAAAGTAAGTGATGAAATAGAACTTATCACAGAAGATATCGGAAGGTTCGTCGTTCAAACACCATTCGTTTTTAACGATGGAGATCATCTCAAGATAGTACTGAAGCAGGATGAAAAAAAGAACTGGTTCCTTACCGATGAAGGCCATACGTTCATTCACCTTTCATATGAAGAAATTGATCTTGAGACGAAAACAAGACAGGGTATAATAGACAGAACGCTTGTCACATACAATATAACGAACAAAGAAGGAGAGCTTGTCATTCTCTTGCAGGATAATAATTTCGGGGATGCATTGTATTACTTCATTCAAGGTCTTCTCCATATCTCCGATGTGACCTATTTGAGAAGAGAGATGGTATAGATATATAAAAAAGGAGAAAGAAGTCTCATGAAGAAGATAGATATCTGTTGTGTTTCCTAAAGGGATCGTAGACATCAGTGGAGGGAATCACTTGACAGATCTCTTGAACGATACACTGGAGGCCTGTCCGGGTTCCAATTAGTATACGGGCACTGCGTTATTTATATGATAAAGGGGGGGGGGTGAACAGATCGAGATTGGAACCATTCCATATCACCACCCCCTCAAGATCCGGTGTCCCATCACCCATGAATGAAAATTCAGTATGATTTTTCACCCCAAAATTAAACTGATCTCAATAGATTTTCAACCATGATAGTATACTGTTGAGCCGGAAAGGTCCTCATCTAGTCCCTCTTGATCGAGCGAAGCAGTACCTCATTCTTGTCGTAAATGTTCGCGATGAGGGGCATCGACCCGGGCATGGTATGGGTGGCACAGCCGAAACAAGGGTCGTATGCCCTGAATGCCATCTCCACCTTGTTGAGAAGCCCGTCCGTTACATTTCCGTTCCTGATCAAACCCTTGGCTGCGTCCCTGACCGACATGGTGATGGCCCCGGCGTTGTTGGTTGTCGCGACTATCAGGTTGGCCTTCTTGATCAGACCCAGCTCATCAACATCATAATGATGTATCAGCGTTCCCCTGGCGGCCTCCACAACTCCGAACCCCTCTCCCGGCTCCCCTACAGGGTTCCGGATCCTATCAGATGTGATCTCCCCGTCCGAGGCGAGCTCGACAGCCCTCTCTGCGGCATAGAGCAGCTCGATCAATCTTGCCCAGTGGAAGGCGAGTGTAGAGTGGACGGGCCTTCCTCCCAGAGTGGAATAGAACCTGTCGAACTCCTTCTGGGCGAGCGGTGTCGCCATGCCCTCGGACGCGTTAAGCCTCCCGAGGGGGCCGACACGGTAGAAACCGGACCCCGTTCCGTCCGAGAATCCCTTCCAACCAACCCTTTTCAGGTAAGGGAACTTCATGTAGCTCCATTTCTCCACCCTTTCGGCGATCTCCTTCTTATAGTCGCTGACCGGGAACTTCACAAGCTCCCCGTCCGATGGGTCCTTCACACGGATAAGACCATCGTAGAAATTGAGCCTGTCCCTGTCATCGACCAGTCCCATGTTGTAGGTCCGTAGCTGGTATGGCCCCTTCGTGATCAGTTCGACGTAGTCCTTGTTCTTCAGGACGATGTCATCCAGCAGCTGCAGCGAGAACCTTGCGAACTCCCTGGAACTCTCGGCCATGGAGAGGATATCCTTCCTCTCCACCTCGTTGAGGCCCTTGGAGACCCCGCCTGGCAGACAGTTGACGGGATGTGTGGCCTTGCCGCCGAGGATCGCGGTGATCCTTTGACCGAAGGCGCGGTGCTTGATCACTTCCTTCCCGATATCGATCCCGGCCTTCTCGATCACACCAAGGATGTTCCTCTTTCCCGGCGGGGCTTCCGGGCCGACGACGAAGTCAGGTCCCCCCAGGAAGTAGAAGTGGAGGATATGGTCGTAGATTATGTAACCCATGTACATGAGTTCCCTGAGCTTTTTAGCGACCGGTGGAGGCTCCACCTTGAAGGCGGAATCAAGGGCTTTTGCAGAAGCGAAATGATGGGCGACCGGGCAGACCCCGCAGATCCTGGACGTTATCTGCGGCATGTCCTCTGCCCTTCTCCCCTGTGAGAACTTCTCGAAACCTCTCAGTTCGGGTATCTGCAGATATGCGTTCTCCACGTTGCCATCTTCGTTCAGGAAAATGTTGATCTTGCCGTGCCCCTCGAGTCTCGTGATGGGGTCTATTGTAATGGATCTCATTCCTTCATCACCCTCCTTTTGATCAATGCAGAGGGAAGACCGTATTTGTAGAAGGTCCCTACCGGGTCGATCAACCGGTCCAGCATCGCCTCGACCTCCTTGTCGGATGAAACGGCTTCACTGTCTATCCCCAGCACAGAGGCCAAAGCCGAGATCATCTTGCCCCCCTGGTCGAGGGAGTTAGGTGTCGGACCACCGCATCCGGTACAGGGCATGTTCGCCTCTAGGCAGGGAGCCCCGCAACCCCCCCGCGTCGCAGGACCCATGCATATGATGCCCTGCTCCAGAAGACATCTGTCCTCCAGCTCCTCCACCTCGTAGATGCGCTTTATCTTTGTGATCCGTTTCTCGGATTTCTCGAACCTGCATTCATCGCAAACGGATCTTGCAGGGGCGATCACCGATCCTTTGGGGGGCAGTTCACCGCTGAGGATCGCATTAATGGCGTTCATTATCAGAGCGGTAGGGGGGGGGCATCCAGGAAGGTAGTAGTCGACCTCAACCGTCTGGTCGAGCGTATCCACGGTATCGAAGAATTCCGGTATCGTGAGCTCCCCTTCCTTGACCCTGGACGAAGTTTCCGGGACCGTCCCATCCGGATTTTCGATGGAAGCGTTGTCCAGATAGACCGTTTCGAAGACGCCTTTTCTGCTGGAGAGGTTGGCAAGGCCGGGTATTCCCCCGGTCACAGCGCAAGAGCCGAAGGCTACCAGGACCTTGGACTTCTTTCTGAGAAGATGTGCAAGCTCCTTCTGCTCGGAGTTCCTTATAGCTCCGTTGAAGAAGCAGACGTCGATATGACCATCCTCCATGGCCTCGACATCACTGTATTTGGTATCGATCGCCACTGGCCAGAACAGTATGTCCGCTGCACTGACGACCTCCAGTATGGCCTCGTTCATGTCGAGGACCGCTATCTCGCATCCTCCGCAGCTTGCTGCCCAGTAGAATGCGAATTTGAGTTTCTCGCCGGTCATTCGCAAGCCTCCTTGAGCGGGCTAGGCCCCATTTCCTTCAGCCTTCCTACGAATTCCGTCACGACGGTCGCGAACTTCTGGCCCTCTGACGCCGATATATATTCGAACCTGACCCTGTCGGGTTCGATGTTCAGCTCGGAGAGGAGCCTTTTGATCAGCTTTATCTTGCGGTTCGTTTTATAGTTCCCGGACTGGTAGTGGCAGTCCCCCGGATGGCAGCCTGCAACAAGTACCCCATCTATTCCTTCCTTGAGAGCATCGAGGATGAAGATCGGGTCCACCCTGCCCGAGCACATGACCCGGATCGATCTGATATTGGAAGGGTATTTCAGCCGGCTGGTGCCCGCGAGGTCGGCCCCGGCATAGGAGCACCAGTTGCAGAGGAAGGCCACCACTGTGGGTTCGAAATCCTCCATCATGCACCACCCCCCGGTGTACATGTCCCAAGAGCCCTGATCATCGCAAGGATCTGATCGTCCCTGAAGCCCCTCTGATGGATGGCACCCGAAGGACATGCGGCCACGCATGTCCCGCATCCCTGGCACAGCCCCTCGTTGATCCTGGCATGCGTGACCTCGACACCTTCTATGACCTCCGTGATCGAGTCTATTGCAACGTATGGGCATAATGATATGCATGTCCTGCATCCGGAGCACAGGTCCACATCGACGATCGCGATGTTGGGCTCCGCTTCGAGCGTGGGCCCGGCAAGGAGCGATGCGGCCCTGGCCGCAGCGGCCTGTGCCTGGTAGATGGATTCACCGATGAACTTCGGTGCGTGGCAGCTTCCGGCAAGAAAGACCCCTCTCGTTGAGAAATCCACCGGCCTAAGCTTAGCATGGGCCTCGAGGAAGAACCCGTCCTGGTTCAGGGGGACCTTCAGCAATTTTGCCAGCTCCAGGCTGCCCGGAACGGGGTCCATCCCCGTCGATAGGGCGACATGGTCCGCTTTTATCTCTATGAGCTCCTGGAGCATGGGCTCCCAGACCGTGACCAGGAGTTTTTCGCCGATCTTCACCTCCGTTTTTCTGTCAACGTCGTACTGGAGGAAGATCACCCCTTTCTCCCTGGCCTGCATGTAATACCTCTCCCAGAAACCGTAGGTCATCAGGTCCCGGTACAGGACGTAGACCTCCGCTTTTGGATTGAGCGACTTGATCCTGAGAGCGTTCTTCAGGGCGCTCATGCAGCAGATCCTGGAGCAGTAATTGCGGTCCCCCTCTCTCGATTCCACGCACTGGACCATCACGAAGGTCTCTCCGGTACCGATATCGCATTCTCTGGACCTCGAGAGTACCTCTTCGAGGCGGGCCTGGGTGATGATCCTTTCATCCTTGCCGAAGCAGTAGGAATCCGGGACATGTTCCACACTGCCCACGGTGACAACGATGGCTCCCGTTCCCATTCTCGTCCTCTCTCCATTGGTATCGAGCTCCACCTCGTAGTTCCCGACGTAGCCTTTGATGTCCAGGATGGTGGTATCCGTCATCGCCTTAACGAGTTCGTGGCCTGCTATCCTGGCTCTCAGCTCCTCAAGGAGCTTTCCAACGTCGATACCTTCCACGGTGTAGCGGATGTCGGTCAGCCTTCCGCCAAGGCTCGCCTTCTTCTCGACAAGCACCGTCGGAAAGCCTTGGTCCCCGAGGGATAGGGCGGCTGTCATTCCGGCAACACCACCGCCGATGACCAGCACCTCCTGCTTGACCGGAATGCTGCTTGCGGGTATGGGCTCGAGCAGCCTGGATTTCGCCACGGTCATGGAGACGAGCTCCCTGGCCTTACACGTCGCCATATCCTTATCGGCATGGACCCAGGAGCAGTGCTCCCGGATGTTCGTCATCTCCAGGAGATGCGGGTTCAATCCGGCCTCGGCAAGGCTCTTCTTGAACAGGGGCTCGTGTGTCCTTGGTGTGCATGCTGCAACTATGACCCTGTTAAGCTTCTCCTTCCTGATAACGTCCGCTATCTTGATCTGCGTATCCTCCGAGCATGTGTATAGGTTCTCACCTGCATACACGACACCGTCAAGGGACCTTGCATGCTCCACCACGGATGGAACGTTCACCTGGTTGGCTATATTGATCCCGCAGTGGCAGATGAAAACCCCTATCCTCGGATCCTCCCCCGAAACGTCCCTTTCCTTGTAAACGGTTTTGGGCTCCACAAGTGTCCCCCGGGAATCTCGGAGCAGAGCGGCAACCTGTCCTGCTGCCGCGGATGCCTGCATCACGGATTCCGGTATTGCCTGCGGCTCCAGGAAACTGCCGGCCATGAAGATACCCGGCCTCACCAGCGATACAGGATCGCGCTGTGCCGAATATGCGAACCCGAAATCATTCACCTCCAGCCCCATGTCCTTCAGGACCTTCGACCTGTCAGCCGTCATGCAGAGACCTATGGAAAGGACCACCATGTCGTAATGCTCCTCGTGGAGCTCCCCCGCCTCATCCTCGTATCTGATAAGCAGGTCTCCCGTATCGGGTTCCTCGTATATCTCCGATATCCTGGACCTCACGTACCGGATGCCGTGCTCTTCCCTTGCCCTCTGGATATACCGGTCGAAATCCTTCCCGAACGACCTTACGTCGATGAAGAAGATCGTGGGTTCAATGGAAGGTTCATGCTCCTTTGCTATGACCGCTTCCTTGGCGGTGTACATGCAGCACATG
>JAFGLL010000017.1 GCA_016928095.1 Thermoplasmatota archaeon | reverse complement strand
TTCATCCATTCGGCTGGCGTGAGGATCGGAGTGCCTCCGAGTTGTGTTATCCTCTGGACCAGCATGTCCGCGTGTCTCAGTTCATCATTTGCGTGCTCTATCAGTTCGGCCTCTATCTCGCCCTTCATAGGACCCACCAGTACCTTCGAACCTATCCAGTACTGGTAGTATGCCAGCCATTCGTCCGCGAGTGCTTTGTTCAGCACCTTGATGACCTCTTCAACATCCAGACCGACTATTGCTCGACCTTTCGTTCCCATTGCTTTCACCTCTCACTTGGATTCCTTTCTGAAGCATATGAACCAATCGAGACAGTATTTATTGGGCTCTGCCTTTTCCACCCTCTCCTTGGCCATACCGCAGGAACCGGGCGGGGGGATGATGACATCGTCTCCCGGTCTCCAATTGGCAGGCGTGGCGATCTTCTCCGCGTCGGATTTCTGCATTGCCATAAGCAGCCTCATGACCTCGTCCATGTTCCTTCCGTTCGACAGGGGATAGTAAAGGATAGCTCTGACCTTCGCCTCAGGGTCCATTATGAAGACCGCTCTCACCGCCTGTGTAGTGGAAGCGTTGGGCTGGAGCATCCCGAACTTGTGGGCGACGTCCATCTTGATGTCCTCTATAACCGGGAACATAACCTCGACGTTCTTCATGCCCCTGAATTCGATCTTCTCCTTGATGGTCCTCAACCAGGCAATGTGTGCATAGATGCTGTCGATGGACAGACCGATCAGCTCACAGTTGCGGGCCTGGAAATCCTTGTGCATGGATGCAAACGTCATGAACTCGGTGGTGCACACCGGCGTGAAGTCAGCAGGGTGGCTGAAGAGTATCACCCATTTTCCCTTGTAATCGTCAGGGAAGTTGATCTCTCCCATCGTGGTCTTTGCTTTGAAAGAAGGTGCCGTATCTCCGATCAATGGCATTCTGTATTGTTCCTTTTCATCACTCATTTTTTCCACCTCGGGGTAGCTTCCGGAATGGATTATTAACATATTAGGGTTTTCCCTAACTATACCGGTGGATCGGACAGTATGGACGATACCTGGAAGGAAAATGGATTTTTTAGTAGTTATAACGGAAAAGGGGAAGAAGAAATCTCAATTAGTTCATAAAGATCGATCAAAAAGATAAAGCGGACCCAGGGGGATTCGAACCCTCGTCACCGGCTCCGAAGGCCAGCAGGATATCCAGGCTACCCTATGGGCCCATGATCTGTAGAGTGAACGCAGTGAACTCTATAAATCCTTTTCATGCCCTATGGGCCCATAATCTGCAGAGTGAACGCAGTGAACCATGGTCTTATTCATCACAATGGACAATTTTCCCACGATCATGTCTCCGGCACATATGCACCAAAAATTATAATATGGAAAATAACCTGTTTTCACCCAGGGAGGTGAAGAGGGTCCTTCGTTCCCTAGCGTGTTCGATGGCAGTTCTCTTGCTTTTGGTTACTCTTACCAACGTTCGATCAGATGCTCATGGACCTGGTACACCGCTCTTCACAACTCTCACGGACCATGACGCGATCTTGATCGATGGCAACTCGGAGTTCGCCTCGACGGCCTCGAGCGAGGATTGGAACGGAAGCGGCTCTGCATCGGACCCTTACATAATAGATAAGTTCATGATAGATGCCAAACACGGATCGAACTGTATCAGGATAGAGAACACCGATGTCCACTTCGTGATCAGCAACTGCACATTGACAAACTCCTCGAACGTTGATCCTCAGGTCCTGGATACGGAGACGGGAGCCCTTTTCCTGCGAAATTGCTCCAACGGGACCGTCTTCAACATGACCATGAACGGCAACGAGAACGGCATCAGTTTGAACAGGACAAGCAACATGATCATCGATAATGCGAAGCACTCGGAAGGGTCCGGTTTTGGGGTCAGGATCAACAACTCAGGACCGAATATAACGCTTCAGAGTTCGACCTTCAACGATGTCAGGAATTCCTTCCAGGTCTTCAACTGCTCCGATGTTATGGTCCTGGACAATGATATCGACAATGCGGGTACAGGCATCTTGATCATCGGTTCAGCCCGGTTGGAGATATTGAGAAATGATATCGGATCTTCGTTGACCGAGGGGATGTCCCTCAGTTCCTGTTCATACACGAACATATCTCAAAATTCCATCGGCTCCAGCGAATACGGCATTCACGTTGTGGACTCCCATCACAACACCATCCAGGATACCACCCTTATCTACCCATCAACAGGTATCCTCCTTGAAGAGAGCCATGACAACACCATCCAGAACTGCGATATCTGTACTGAAGAACATGAAGGCATCATACTGCTGGGTTCCAAAGGGAACAGCATTACCGGCGATCAAGTGAATTCGGGGGACAGGTCCACGGCCATCAGGGTCGGTGAGGGGTCGTATTACAATGAGTTCCTATCGAACTCCTTATACAATGGAGGTCTGACCTTCGGGTCAGTTGTTGATGGGTGGGGGACACGGGATATGCCCCTCTATACCTCGCAATATGTCGATCTCGACAATACTTACGAAGGGAGACACATATTGTACCTGAACGGGGAGGATCTCGAGGGGCGGGTGTTCACCAGCTCCTACGGACAGATATTCGTCATATGCTCAACCGATGTCAAGTTCCTTGACCAGTACATCTACGGAGTGGAGGTGGGTATCGTTGTTATGGGTTCATCGGGCGTCCGATTCCTATCCAGCAAGGTGGCCTACAACGAATTCTGCAATCTTCTGGTGGGAGGCTCGGAGGACATTGCATTCGAGACATTTTCGACATGGAGAGCACCGATGGGGATCATTTTACAGCACTCGGCCAACATCACATTCGATGATTGCTTGTTCAAGGATTCGGAATTGGGTTTTTGCGGGTCCAACGTGAGCAAGGTGATCATATCCGGTTCTAAGATGATGAACAACTCCCTCAACTCGATCCTCATGTCCGATTCTTCGATGGTCGACGTATCCAGATGCACTTTCAATGGTCCGGGGAACGGAATAGAATTTCTCGGAATGCATAACTCTTCGATCTCGGATTGCTATCTTGAACTGGTTGATCGGGGTATGAACCTGTTGGCCTCCAGAGACCTCAAGATAAGCGGGAACAGCCTGTATGATCTGCCTGGAGAAGCGATGTCGCTCCACGAATGCGATGACCTTTGCATCGAGGGAAACAAGGTGGAAAGTACGGGACAGGGGATCGTCTGCATCTCATCCTGTGGGTCCATCTTCGCCAACAACACGATATCGAGGACGGACATCGGGATGGACCTCGTCGCATCCCACGGTTCTCTATTGATCAACAACACCATCCGCAACAATAATTTTGGCCTCTGCCTTCATGAAAGCAGGTCTTCCGAGGTGAAACTCAATCTTTTCTACCAAAATTCGAACCATGCCATCAGGGCCACTGGAGACTCCTCGGGATATTACATTAACAACGCATTCATCCTGAACAGAGGGACCAATACGGATTACTTCACCTTCCGTCTCCAGGTCTATGATGATTCCATCTCGGGCAGATGGTACGATATCAAGGAGCACGGGAACTACTATTCTGACAAGAACCGACCCGACGATGATGGGGATGGCATCGTCGACTCCTATTACAAGATCGAAGGCGGGGACCTGAAGGATTCTCGACCTCTTGCATATTCTCCGATAACATTGATATCATCCCCCCGAAATATTACAGCGTCAATGGGGAACGGGTCCATAAGGCTCGCATGGGGATCGCCTGAATATGTGATGGACCAGGATATCCTGGGATACAGGATATATAGAGGTAATGACACAAGACATATATTCTTCTATCAAACAACGAATGGTTCCACCCTTGAGTTCGATGACGGGAATGTGGATCCGGGCAAAAGATATCATTATCTGGTAAGGGCCTACAATGACCTGGGACCCGGAGAACCATCCGATATCGTGTCCGGCAGATCGGACGATACGGGACCCGTACTCAATATCCTTCACCCCTTGAACGATGAGTGGTTGAACACCGGGAACGTTCAATTCTCATGGGAGGGAACCGATGATGGGTCGGGGGTGGTCGGTTATTATTTCTCCCTTGATAATGGGCCTTTTTTACCCGTCGAACTTGAGACAGGATACCTTCTCATTGGGCTCCCGCCCGGTCCCCACCTTGCACGAGTGGCTGCGGTCAACGGTGCAGGGATGACCGCGGAAAGCAGTGTATCATTTCACATCGATGTCTCCCCGCCAGAGGTCCAGCTGAAGCATTACGACCCGGTCTTCACCAACCAGGACTCGTTCGTGGTATCCTGGAGCGCCGTTGATACCGTTGGGGAGATCGCCCATTCCAGGTACCGTTTGAATGAGGGTGAGTGGTCAGGACCGATATATGAGGACCATGTATCGCTGAAGCTTGTCGGGGAGAGGATCACATTCAACCTCGAGGTCGTGGACCTGGCGGGGAACGCCCGGGTCATGGGTTTGACCATAATCCATGATACAGAGGCCCCGGTCCTGACGAGCATCCAACCACAGAACAGTTCCGTTGTACACACGAACGATCATGATATTCAGCTCGAATGGGTATGCGTGGACGGTCTGTCCGGTGTCTCCTCCTACCGTGTCATGCACAACGGTCAGTATTACAGCCTACCGGGAACAGCCACACTGTTCACACTGAAGCTCGAGCAGGGAACCTCCAACATCGAACTGGATGCAACGGACGGTGCCGGGAACATCCGGACCGTGAAGTGGACCGTCAGTGTGGACTGGACAGCTCCGGAGGTGATCGATCGGTGGCCTACAGGGAACGAGATCCCTCTGGATACCGAGATATACGCCGTATTCTCCGAGGAGATGCTCGCAGGTACGGTGGAGTTCACCGTGGAAGGCGTTTCCGGGAACCTCTCCTGGGAAGGGAACCGTCTGACATTGAACAAGAACGGTCTTCTGATCCATGGCTCAACTTACAAGGTCTCCGTGGACGGGTATGACCTGGCCGGGAACCGCTTGAAAAGGTCCGAATGGCAGTTCTCGACGATCCCATGGGGCACCGTCACTGGAGTGGTCCAGGGAGATGACGGAAGACCCATGAAGAACGCTGTTGTCACATTGGACGATGACTGGATGGTCGTGACGGATGATGCAGGTCTTTTCAAGATCGATGTGGCCCCTGGTGGTCATATCATAAAAGTAGAGAGGTCCGGTTACAGATCGAATTCCATCGAGTTCTCCGTTGGATCAGGGGAGCTTTTGGACCTCGGGACCATCAGACTGTCAAGAGAGGATACATGGGATCGGTCTGCGATCATGGTGTTGGTCTCGTTGTCTCTCGTTCTGGTCCTGGTCCTGTTGGTCTTCCTGCTTGTTCTGGTCATACGCAGGAGGAGGTCGTCCGAGGTCGAGTTCTTCATAGAGGATGGAGGCCCGCAAGGGGAGACCCCTGCCTATATCGAGATGGAAGAGGATGATGGCAGTGACTTTGAGATATACGATTACAGCGGCTCCCCCGATTATTATTCGGTGCTGGGTGTGGAACGAGCAGCGTCGTCGGCCGAGATCAAGAAGGTATACCGCAGTTTGGCATATTTGTACCACCCTGACAAACTGCAGGCCTCCGGTGTGGACATGTCCGCCGAGGAGATACACGCGATGATGCGAGAGCTCAACGAGGCCAAGGATACATTGCTGGACCCTGTGAGGAGACAGGCCTACGACATTTCGTTGCTGGACCGGGAGCTATGACCGTTATCCGGTGACCTTTAAATATCTACAAGCTTTGAAGCTTACGATGAGGAGTTTTGCACCCATACTCTCAATATTTCTTTCATTGTGCTTTCTGCTCTCCACACTCCCGGTCCAGGCGATACCCGATCCGACAAGGACCGCCCTGTTCGTGGTGATAACATTTCCCGAGAACGACAAGGCCTACAACGACACGACAATGGAAGCGATATGGAAGTTCGAAAACAATGATGAGAACATCACCAGCGAATACAGCCTTGACCTTGCTCCCTACATTTCCGTCGGAAATGAGACAACTGCTCTGCTAAATGGCCTGTCGGAGGGGTATCATGACCTTTCAGTAAGATGCATGAACGGGTTCGGGGAGGATGCATCCGTATCCGTATCGTTCCGCATTGACACCTGCGATCCCAATGTTCAGTTCACACAGACCGCAACACTCTTCACGAACCTGGATCCTGTGATGATGGAATGGATAACAACGGACAATGGCTCGGGAATGGACCATGTAGAAACAAGGTTGGACGGCGGGGAATGGGTGGATAAGGGGAGTGCCAACAGAGAGATAGTGTCGCTCGAATACGACGGCCAGCACATCTACGAGATAAGAGCATTCGACCGGGCAGGGAACTCCCTCGCCTCGAACAGAGAGATCGTACTTGATAGGGAGAGGCCCGATCTGGAGGTCCTCTCCCCCGATGACGAAGAGGGTCTGAATAGCTCAACCGTTCGGGTCTCGTGGGACGGGGATGACGCGCTTTCAGGGATCTCCTATTTCGAGGTGCAGATGGATTCCACACAACCATATTCCTACAAGGAACCTGCCCCTCACGAGTACCAGAGTGTTGCGGACGGCCGCCACGAGATAAGGGTAACGGCATTCGACAAAGCGGGTAACATAAGGACCGTGACACTGTCGGTGGAGGTGGATACTTTCGCTCCCTATGTGGTCCAGTGTCACCCCCAGGGGGACGATGTTGGGGTCGATGCGTCTATATGGATCGCAACATCCGAGACGCTCGTTCCCGGATCGATCGAGGTATATGTGAACGGTATACCAGTTAATGTAACCGTTAACGGAGGTCAGATAGACATTGTGCGCAACTGGTCCCTGGGATATGGAACGGGATACACCGTCACGATGTCGGGAAGGGACCGTTCTGGGAATGGATTGATGGATCTCACCTGGACCTTCAACACGACCGATACGGGATGGGTCCGGGGTTTCGTGGTTGACAATTACGGCAATTTCCTATCCAACCTGAGGGTGAGCCTTGAGAACAACAGGAGTGACAGGTCCGACAGGGGGGGGGCTTTCAACATCTCGACAGAAGCTGGTTCGTATCTATTAAGTGTCAATAAGATCGGCTTTACCGGGTTCAACACCACAGTGATCGTTGAACCCGGTGTCACGACGGACATGGGCTGGATCACTCTTGAACAGACATCTGCCGATGATGTCGACGAGATACAGAGGAGGATGGTGGTCCTTCTGGTCTCCATCCTTGTGGTGGTCTTCCTGATGTTCCTGATGGTGGCCTTATATGTTTGGAAGAAACATCAGACCCACGGTATATCACACGAAGACCGGGAGCAGATGATAGAGATCCTGAGGCATTTCGACGTCTCCACAAGGATCCACGAGGTGGACTGTTACAGAACATTGGGGGTCAACAGGAAAGCATCTGCGAAGGAGATCAAGAGAGCATACAGGACACTTGCTGCGAAATACCACCCCGATAAGGTCATGCACAAAGAGGACTTCGATATTGACGAGGCCCATAATAAGATGAGGGAGATAAACGCCGCAAAGAGCATTCTCATGGACGAGGAGAAGCGGGACCTGCAGGACAGGATACTGAAGGTCACGGGTAGATATTAGGGGAGTATCCGGAACTTGGCCTTTTACGATAGGGAACAGCATCAAGGTAAGCAGGACTCCCATTGCAAGGAGCAGCAGCAGCCTCTTCCACAGTGCCTCCATACGCCTCGGTCAAGCATGGGTCGGAGATTATTTAACAGGGTCCCGCTCATGAAGAAATGGCCGTTCACATGTGCATAAGCCAAGTATCTGGTGCGCCCCCCTAAGAGCATTTTTTCTCACGGTTATCCCCCTTGGGCCTTAAAATTCAGAGCGAAAGCGATATTAAAGGGGATAACCTGCACGTTTCATGGTATCCGTAAAGGAAAGGACCGTGAAGGGTAACAGATACCTCTATGTCTCTGCGACCTCGTCCTACAAGGGAAAGAAGAAGAGGTTCGAGAGGTCCGTCGGTCCGGTCGATTTGGACCAGAAGGTACTCGAGGAGAGGACCGAGTTCTTCAGGGAGCTCATGGACCTGAAAGCTGTTCTGTACCGGGTCTATATGGAGGCGAAGGATACGAACATGAGATACCTTTCCGGTTTCTATTCGATATACCTTGCCATGGTCAGGAACTTCTACAGCACGTATCTCGAGGACCTGTATCCGTCCGAACTCGAGAAGTACCAGGATGATCTGATGGTGAGATACATCCACCATACCACTGCCATCGAGGGGAATACGCTAACCCTCGTTGAAGCGGCCCTGGTACTCGAGGACGGGATCGCTCCCAGGGGGAAAAAGCTTCGAGAGATCCACGAGATAGAGAACTTCAAACGTCTTCACCGCTACATCAGGTCGTACAGGTCCGACATCACCATCGACCTTGTCAAGAAGGTCCATTCCCTGGTCCAGAGGAATATAGACGATGACCAGGCGGGGACCATGAGGAGGATACATGTGGGTGTGGTGGGAAGCTCCCTCGATCCACCCCCTGCCCTTTTCGTCGAGGACGAATTGAGGGAGCTGATAGACTGGTACCGCGAGAACCCGGACGGTCTGACAGTTTTCGAACTTGCATGTATCTTCCATTACCGATTCGTCCAGATCCATCCCTTCGTCGACGGGAACGGAAGGGTGGCAAGGGAGCTCATGAACTTCATTCTACAAAGGAGTGGATACCCCCCTCTCATCATAGAAATGTCCGACAGGGAGGAATATCTGAAGAGGCTCAAGATGGCCGATGAGGGTGACCCCCGCCCGTTCATTGAACTTCTTGCGCTCAAGATGATAACCGATTACGAGGATGTCATCATGTCCTTCCAGACGAAGGCCCTCGAAGGGATGGAGGACCTGTCAGATGAGGAGCTGATCGACATCATGGACGTGCTGATGTGGTTCATGTCATTGGTCAGGGAGCTTCATGTGGAGGTTCCCGTGGAAGCGTTGGAGAAGATAGGTTCCATCAGGCGTTTCTTCGAGATGTCGCAGATCCCCTCTACCCGGAAGACACCACATGGACCCGCGCTTGATGAGTGAAGATGGGACTGAGGACCTTCCGTCCTTTCTCTCTCATTACCGCAACAGAATTCTCATATCAATACAAGCAAATAGAAGCATGATGTCAATGTAAATGTGAAAAGGAGATGTATGAACAGGCGGATATACCCGATAACGGAATTGAAATAAACGAGCGATCCGGTACAGGAGCAGATGTGAAGATGAAGATAGTAGCAGGAGGAAGGAAAATGAAAGCAATTTACATGATAGGACTCGCCCTCTTGGTGATCGGGGCCGGTATCCTTGCGGGATGTGTAGATGAGGTGGTGGACCCGGAACTTAACTTCAGGGTGATGGATGTCCACACCAACCTGACATCTCCGAACCCAAATGGGGTGAACGCCTCCGAGGGCCATCACTTCGTGTACGTGCAGGTTGAGCTCGAGAACAAGAACAAGGACCTGGACCTCACTATCGCGCCCGGTTCCTTCTATGCGGATGATAACGTGACCGAGGTCATCGGAAGTTATCTCGCCAACGGTACGACGCTGAGGAGGATCGATACGATCCGGGTGGACGCCAATACGAAGAAGGTATTCTGGGTGACATTCGAGATCCCTGACGGCATCAAGCTTACCTACATCAGGTACCGGGGTACTCTGGACGAGCCAGTTCAAAAGGATCTGCCAGATTATTGACCTCTGATAGATGACCGTGTATACTGACGCCGATCGATCCATCGTAGCCGTGGAAGACCGGTCGATCGACCGATATGACCCATGTAGTGATATTTTAGGGCCAACCCAGTTATATAACCCCATTACTTTCTCGGTTGCAGCACCGCTATATTGGATGTGGACACTCATGGGAACTGGCGATGGCGGCTCGGTCAATTCAAGGATCGCATCGATACTTTTCACTGCAACAGTGCTCCTTTCAACTTTATCGATCATAACGACGGCCGGAGCATACGATCCGTTACAGGTCAAGGAGCATCCTCTCCTTTGGACCCTAAGGGGTCCTATCGACATGAAGGAGGTGACCTTGTTCTTCCCCTACATCCCAGAGGATGATACGACTCCCTACCACATAGTCCAGTTCGATCATATCATACAGGAGACGGACATCGAAATGTTGAGAGAGCTCGGTATGACGTTGCTAGATTACCTCCCTGATAACGCGTTCGTGGTGAGGGATGGAACGAAGAGCATAGACCATCTCTATGGAGAGGATATCCGCCACATTCCCCTGCCGTCCTCCATGAAACTGTCACCGGTTATCTGGGAGGTCCTTCAAGAAGGAGAACTATCGGACCACTTCAGCACCATGGTGGTCGAGACCTTCTATCCCTCCGATGATGCATTTGAAGCCCTGTCTGAACTGGGCCCCACCGAGCGATCATCACTCACCAGATATCATGTCAGAACCCTGGATTTTATGAGAGCGGCATCGATAACGGATGTGAAATGGGTGGAGCCCCTTGCAGAACACGTATTGATGAATGAGATATCATCGGGGATACTCGATGTGGACACGGTCCGATCGATCGGTGGTCTTGACGGGACGGGCCAGACGGTGGCCATTGCAGACACTGGACTTGACACAGGCGTCGATGCTCACAACGTGACCGGGGACATCCATGACGACTTCGACAACAGGGTGATATTCCGGAACTGGGCCGGAACCTCCCCCGATGACGGTTACGGTCACGGCACACATGTGGCAGGTTCTGTGGCCGGTGACGGTTCCAGCTCCGGCGGCAGCATACAGGGAATGGCACCGAATGCCACCATCGTCTTTCAGGGAATTGCAACGGATTCCGATACACTGGCTACACCGGGCAACCTGTCCGATCTCTTCAAACAGGCATATGACCTTGGAGCCCGGGTTCACACCAACAGCTGGGGCTCGGACGGAAGCTACTTCTGGGGCCGCTACACGAGTGAAAGCTACGATGTCGACTGGTCGATGTTCCATTATCCCGATCAGCTCATTCTCTTCTCTGCGGGGAACGATGGGACCGATACCTCACCCCAGGACGGCAAGATCGATCCAGGTTCCGTATCACCTCCGGCAACGGCAAAATCCGCTTTGACAGTGGGCGCTTCGGAGAACGTCAGATCTTCCGGAGGATTGCAGGGGACATGGGGACAGGGATGGGGATATCCAATGAACCCTGTTCGCAACGATCATGTCTCCAACAATGCTGATGGACTTGCAGCATTCTCATCGAGAGGCCCCACACTTGACAACAGGCTCAAGCCAGATGTGGTCGCACCCGGGACCAACATACTCTCGACCAGGTCATCCGTACCCGGCTCGATCACCGGATGGGGTGTTTACAATACGGATTATCTCTACATGGGCGGGACCTCGATGTCCACCCCGATAACCGCGGGAACGGCAGCCCTCGTCAGGCAGTACTACGACCAGACCATGGGGGAGGACCGTATCCTCGCCTCCCTAGTGAAAGCAACCCTCATCAACGGCGCCGTTGACATGACCCCCGGGCAGTACGGGAGCTCGAACCCGACCACCCAGGAGATCAACTCCCGTCCCGACAACGACCAGGGATGGGGGCGTGTGAATATGAAGGCCTCTCTTTACCCTGACCAGGGGAAGCTCACTTACGAGAACAACTGGGACGGGCTTTCGACAGGTCAGAACTTCAGCAGGGTGTTCAGGGTCAATTCCAACGAAGAACTGAGGGTGACGCTCGCATGGAGCGACCATCCCGGCTCCTACTTCTCCGGCAAACAGCTGGTGAACGATCTCGACCTGGTCCTAATCGCACCCGACGGGACGATCTACCACGGGAACGATATCAGCGCACCATTCAACGATACCAAGGATGACCTGAACCCCGTGGAAGGAGTGACGATCCCTGACCCGTCAATGGGCTGGTGGAAGATGGAGGTCCGTGCAGCCAACGTTCCATTAGGCCCTCAGCATTTCGCCATCGTGGCGTCGGGGAACATCACCGAGTTCATCACAAACTCCATGGTCTTCGACAGACAGTTCTATTCGACGGATGACAGCCTCATACAGATCCGGCTTACAGGAAAGGACCTGATCGGTTCGGCCAGCATCCAGGTTAACATCACATCCACATCACAACCCCTTGGAAAGACCGTGACCCTCTTTGAGGAGGGCGAGTATGGTTCGTTCGTCGGAAGCATCAGGACATCGAATACAAGCACCGATGAGCAATACAGACTCTATGTCGAGCCCGAGGACACGATCTATGCCTGGTACTCGAATTCCCTGTTCGAATACTTCTATCAGGCAACAGCCTATGCAAAAAAGCCGACACATGCAGGGTTGTGGTACCTTCCCGAGAACCATCTGGTGTACTCGATTGGCGATACGATCACTTTCAAGGGTAGATCGGTTCCCGGAACCGATGTGGAATGGTCGATCGAGGGGTCCGATCTCGGATGGCGCGAGCTCAACGATAAGGGGTCCCCGTCTCAGGGCGATGACATCGCGGGCGATGGCAACTATTCCTCGCTCTTCTACGTTTCCGAGGAGATGAGGATCAATGGTCATGTGATCCTGAGGGTCCGGGATCCTTATCTCGGCTACCTGTATTACGGACAGTTCGGTCTCGAAATAAATACATCCTCCCCCCGCGCTCCAACGGATCTCGTTGCAGAGGCTCGGGTAGATGGTAACGCAGTGGGACTCAGCTGGAAGAGGACGGGGGGTGTGAAACTGGACCATCACAGGATATTCATGAACCGTACACCATTGGAACTGGACCATGGTATGGAGAACTGGATCGAGCTGTTCGATACCGATAACAGTGGGAACTACACGGAGGTGACCGGCCTCGCTGACGGTGTCGGATACTACTTCAGGGTATCGTCTGTCTGGGAGGATGGCAACGTGTCATCCCCGTCCCATTGGGCGTTTGGTACTCCAATGGATATGACGCCACCATCACTGGACCTGATCAACGAACCCTTCACCCTCGCCGGGAACTCAACCATTGAATTCGACGGTGACGATGACCTTGAACGTGTTGAGGTCCAATATTATAACGATCGGGACAGGGACGGTATTGCCAATGATAACGGAAACTGGGTGGCAGCCGGAAATTCCACGGGTCCGATCTTCGTCTGGGACACGAGGATGGAAGCTGGGGGCCCGGGGAACCTTGATAATATGATCATCAGGGCCAGGGGTACGGACGAGGTCCCCAATACGGGCGAATGGTCGGAGTTCTCCGGTTTTTCCGTGGACAATATAGGGCCCTCGGTCCTGATATGGGGATCCTATCCCGACCGCATAACCAATGTTGCCCATTATTCGAACCTTCTGGGAAAGGTCGACCCTCTCTCCAGGATCGAACTGCATGTTAACGGCATCATACAGAACGAGACCACGGCCGGGCAGTCCGGTATATTCGGTCTGTCCCTCGATCTATACGAAGGATACAACAGTGTGAAGCTTGTGGGATACGACGATCATGGTGCAGGCCCGACCACCGTCGGGTACGAATTCACACTGGATACATTGTCTCCCGTACCCGTGATAGAGGAGTTCAATACCACCGTCGAGGCCTCGGAAGAGGGGATCGATATCACTTCTGTATCCTATGACCTTGGCATCGACCCCGACTTCATGATCATCAGCGGTCAAACATGGGAACTCGTGATGCCAACGGGCGAGAGGAGGTTCGGTGAAGGCGAGAACTTCCATATCGACATCGAGCAGCTGGGTGTTCACACCATCAAGTTGTCGGTTGAGGATCCGGCCAGGAACAAGGCATCAACGGAGCTTGCTTTTATCGTGGTCGATACCACCTCACCAGAAATATCCTATGAAGGAAGCTTCATTGTCGATGAGGATACCGCGGTCGAGTATTCATCCAGTGGAACCAGGGACAACGGTCCCTGCACATCATTGGACAGGTGCGCGGTGTATAACTGGACCTTTACCGGGGTTCATGATTTCGTTCATTACTCCAGCAGGTGGGAGACCACTGTCGTATTCCCGGATCCGGGTGAATATTTTGGAAGACTGATGGTCGAGGACCCATCCGGCAATTCCGATGTCAAGACGTTCTCGATATCCGTCAGGGACATCACCCCCCCTACCGGCGGTATCTCGGGACCGAAACAGGTGATATTCGGTGAGAGATTGGAGCTTTACACGGACTTCACCGATAATTCCGGGGATCCCCTGAACGCTTCCTCATATCAGTGGAAGATAAATTTCCTGAACGAATACGGTGTAAGTTTCAGGTGGATGGAACTGGAAGGTGCAGGGGTCCAGTTATTTTTCGATGACACCGGTAACTACACGTTCGACCTCACAGTGACGGACAGCTCCGGCAATACAAGGAACGTGTCTCACAGGGTATGGGTAACGGACCCTCCCGACACGGAAGAAGATGTCGGCCCCACTAAGGAGGAGCGCTCATGGACCGTCATCATCCTCATAGCTCTCGTTGTCCTTTTGGTCCTTCTTGCCGCGGCAGTGTTGATATGGTTCATGAAAAGGGAGGATATACGCACGGTCGATTGGGATGACGAGGATGATGAGCTGGACGATATTGATATCGATGAGGATGGATACGGGCTCAAGGATGAGGACCTTGAAGAATGGTAGGTTCAATCCTTCAGTTTCCTCCTGATGTTCGACAATCTCTCCTGTATCTCGTCCAGCAGCTCCGATTCACCGTATTTGTCGTTCTCGTCCTTGATATTTTTTCTCTTCTCCTCGATATGCTCCCTGAGTCCCCTGATACCATCCGCCACATCGTCAAAGTCACCCCTGGCACCGAGTCCAAGGTCATAGACGCCATCCATTATCCTCTCGTATATCTTCTGAAGGTTCTCATCCATCATATCATAGGCCTCGTCCATGAGGTATAGCATGGTCTTTCCCCTGAGGGCGATCTCATCCTCGATATCCCCGCCCGTGAACTGCCTCCTTCTTACACGCACCTTCTCGAAGAACTCCTCGATGTCGTCCCAAAGCTCTACTGGACCTTCCATTTCATCACTCCATGTTCTCAATGGAACGTCATGGGGCACATTCTAATTGTTCTTTTCCGACACCATGCATCTATTGCTCTTTGGTCAGGGCACTATCTCCTGATCACGCCGGGATCGAAGGCGTTCAGGACCGATCAATGACGGTCTATCCTTTCCAGGGATCCGGGATATCTGCGCGCAAGATCGGGGTATATAGCCTTGAACCCGGTCCATGTACTCATGAATTCATCATCTACCTTCTTCACCGGTCTCGCGGGAACCCCTGCAACTACCGTTCCAGGCTCGACAACGCTCTTCGCCCTCACCACCGCCCCTTCCGCTACGACCCCCCACTTACCGACAACAGCATAGTCCGAGACCACGGACCCCATTCCTATCACCGCAAGGTCCTCGATGGTGCAGTTATGGATAACACAGCCGTGCCCAAGTGTGACGTCGTTCCCTATGATGGTCCGCTCCCCCGGACGGGCGTGTATCACCACGTTCTCCTCTATGGAAGTACGGTCCCCGACGATGATGGTCCCATAGTCGCCTCTCACCACGGCTCCGGGTCCAACATACACATCGCACCCGAGTGAAACATCTCCAACGACTGCTGCCGTATCGAAGACGAAGGTGCCCTCACCTGTATGGGGCACCCTGTCCTCGAACCTGTAGATGCCCATAGGTTCACACATCCATGTGGACCCTCAACTGCGGGAAGGGTATATTGATATCTTCCTTTCCGTAGACGTCCTTTATGTTCTTTGCAATCCAACCTCTCAGTGTCCAGTAATCCTCGGTCCTGGTCCATGCCCTGAGCTGAAGGTTCACGGAAGAATCCCCGAGACTGGTCACGACGACATCCGGAGCGGGGTCACCCATTACCATCTTGTTGCCTTTCAGCATGTCCATGGCTATCTGGACAGCCCTGGATATGTCCTCCTTGTAGGCTATCCCGACATCAACATCGACCCTTCTGGTGGGCATCCTTGTGTCGTTCTTGATCGGCGACCCCCATACCTGACTGTTGGGTATGGTTATATGGGTATTGTCCGGGGTCACGAGTTCGGTGACCAGTACACTCAGACCGGCCACCTTTCCCTTCATCCCGTTCACCTCCACGACCTCGCCGATATTTATCGGGCGGAGTGTGGCCAGCCATATGCCGGCGAAAATATTGTTGAGCGTATCCTGCATGCCGAATGCGAGGACCAGACCGATCACGGCAGACAATCCGATGAACACTCCATCGATCTTGACCCCGAGAAATCCAAGCACGAGCAGGAGCAGCATAATGTTCAGTATAGCGCTCACGAACTTACCCAGGAAGTCTGCCATGAGCTCTGGCATCTTCCCCCTCTTCAAAACCTTCTTGAATAACGCCACTATGATCTTTATCGCGAAGATCCCCAGGATCAAGACCAATATGGCGATCATGACCATCGCGACCTTTACCCCCAGGCCAGGTATCTTGTAATCCAGGGCGTCCCCTATTGTTTTCAGAATATCAGCTGTAATGTTCAAGCCCCCCATCCAAATCGCAAGGATTAATAATAAATGTTTGGATGTAGACCAAACATACTTGGGAGAGGGAGATCATAGAGGGGTTACTATACAAGGATCAGTAGCAAACATCTCGAAGATCGGTGGAAGTTGATCAACAACACACCGCATTCCAAACCCGTAATTCGCATGACCATCTGGTCGCCGGGTATTTATCAGAAATAAGTTCATTCCTTCTTCCGGGTTATCCATTCGAGCTGCGGTCGTAGGACACCATGATAGTCACCGGTGTAGTCCCCCCTCACAAGGGGCCCATCAAGGATCTCAAGCTTCAGCACCTCTGGTACCAATCTGGAATCGGAGTGCTCCTTCCCCATGAGCCTTACGGAAATGCTGAACCATCCGCTGTTCAATAATTTTCCCGGGACCATACATATGCTCCTGTAGATGCCAGGGGGAGATGTTCGTCCATACCATTTCGGTTCATGATTGTTGAATGTATTGAAGATCGGGTAATGCCAGGTATCGTGCAATGTCAGAGACAATCCCGGATGGACCTGCTCTTGCTTCACCAGGTATCTTATCTCGATCCCAAAGGGTGTATCTGTTGTGAGTTCGGTGAGATCCTCGCCATTCTCATTGCATATCCTGACACCAAGAAGAACTGCAGATCCGTTCTGCGGTGCCTCCCCATGATCCTTCCAATCCCGTTTCAAGGTGGTATCCTTGATATCGCCCCCGTAATCGAATATCACCTTTTCAGTGTCGCCATCCGAGATCAACCTGCCATCCTTCAACAGGATCGTCCTGCTGCACAACCTCTTGATCGATGTTAGATCGTGGCTAACGAACAGAACGGTCCTTCCGCCTTCACTCACATCCTTCATCTTCCTCAGGCACTTCTTCTGGAACCTGGCATCTCCTACTGCAAGCACTTCGTCCACGATGAGTATGTCGGATTCAAGATGGGCGGCCACAGCGAATCCCAACCGAACATACATCCCGCTGGAATATCTCTTTACGGGAGTGTCAATGAACTTTTCCATTTCGGAAAACCTCACTATTTCATCGAACTTCTTGTCGATCTCTCTCTTTTTCATACCAAGAAGCGCGCCATTTTGGTAAATGTTCTCCCGTCCGGTAAGTTCAGGGTGGAACCCGGTACCCACCTCAAGAAGGGCCCCGGCTCTCCCCCTGAGCCGGACCTCTCCTTCGGTGGGATAGGTGATCTGTGTAAGTATCTTGAGCAGTGTGCTCTTGCCAGCACCGTTCGCCCCTATTATGCCAACAACTTCCCCTCTGTTCACATTGAACGACACGTTCTTCAGTGCCCATATCGTCGGCTTCTTGGCGGTAGCCATCCCTATGGTCCTGACGGGATGGGACATCAACATGGTTATGCTCTCGGTAAGCCGATGGTACTGCTGTTTTCTACCGATGACGTATAGCTTGGAAAGGTTCTTGACCTCTATCAGGGGCATTTCCAATCATATCACATCCGCGAATTCCCGGTCGTATCTGCTGAAATAGAGCACACCGCCGATGAAAAGAATGAGCGTAATACAGGTGGCTGTAAAGAGAGACAGCCAATCTATCGTTGTATGGTCGATTATACATGCTCTCTGGGCGTTCATGATGCCAGTGAGAGGGTTGAAAAGCAGAACCTTTCCAAACCACCCTTCGGAGATATGCACAGGATAGAATATCGGGCTCACGAAGAACAGCATCTGTATCAGGAACGGGGTTGCATATCTGACATCCCTGTACTTCACGCATATCGCGGAGAGGAAGAACCCGATGCCTGCAGCGAGCAGGAATGTCAAGAACAGAGGGACCATCATGAAGACGAGCCATGGTGTGGGGGGTATATTGAAGTAGATCATGAAAACGAAAATGAGGATCACTGCTATTGCATAGTCGAGCAGCCCCACCAGGCATACGCTGAGAGGTAGCAATATCCTGGGGAAGTAAGCCTTGGAAAGGATGTTTGCGTTGGATACAAGGCTCATAGAGGCGTAGGTAAGCGTGTTCGAGAAGTAGGTCCATAGAATGAGCCCGACATAAGTGAATAGAAGATAGGGGACGTCCACAGAGGATATACTGACGATGTTACCAAAGATCACCGTGAAAATGATAGATAGAAAAAGCGGTTGGATCACAGCCCACAAAGCTCCAAGCAAGGTTTGCCTGTATCTGATCGTGATCTCTTTCCAGGTGAGGAAAAGAAGCATCTCCCTGTAAAACCAGAGCTCCTTCAGGTTTATGTGGAACAATCCTCTCCTGTTCTTAATGATCTGTATCGGTTCGGTGGTCGTTTTCACATAGGTTTCCCCTTTTCGATCGGGCCCAAGTGCCATGTATCTAAAAGGCCTGGTCTATTTGATATTTTGGACCACTGGGTGCACCGGGCCGTAGAGCCAAAGCGTTGAGGGATCCAGCCTCACATCGAGCAGGTGTCTTGGTATCGATTGGACCATTATGTGTGTGGCATCAACATCCAAGGAATACAAAAACGTTCCCCCCCTGGTGGTCCCACTCCCGGGCAAGGTTCATGAACATCCCGGGTCCTGTACACCATTCATCCGTGGGATGAGACACTCCCGGATGACCTGACCTGGAGGTTGGTATAAATAGTATCTCACGACTTCTTGTGTCAACTTCCTGGAGCATACACCGAAAAAACGGGTAGGATGAGAAGGATCATATGTCGAAAGAACCCATTTCTGAAAAATTGCCAAGATGGAAGCCCATATTAAGGCATCCTGTAAGATCGGTCATGAACCGACATGCATATATCAGAGCGGAAAGGGCAAGAAGGTCTTTTGCGGGATCGATAAGGTCTATATTGAACACACTTCCATTCCAAGTTTACAATGATTACGACTGGTGCAATTTCAACAAAAGGGTGTTCACCGTTGTCGGTGCAACGAACATCGATCATCTGAGGGCTCTGCAAAATGTCCTTGGAACGGATGATCTCGATGTTCTCCCGGTCGATACAACACATTTTCGGGGACTTTTAATAAGAGGTCCTGGCGATCTTTCAGGTCTGTTCATCTCTCCCAGAAAGGAATATGTGAGTACACGCAAGGACATACTTAACCAGTCAAGGGATGCGATCACGCTGTATGAACTGCAGGCATTTGGCAGGAAACACGGCCTGAAAGAGCTTGAACTTCTAGACTTTTGCTCGGGAGTACCCCTGTGCCTTGCGGACAATGAGGTGCTGTCCGAGATGCTTGGGATCCCGCCCGAGGAGCTTCAATTTACCAAATATCGCAACAGTCATGAACTTTACGTCGAGAAGTTCCGGGAACACAGGTATGATCGGAGCACCTATCGCCTCAAGGAGATCTACACGGAAGGTTATGACCATATCGAATATTTCAGCAGGGTATATTATCTGGAGATCAGAACGATCTCGGACATCGTAAGAAGATCACCGATATCACTGCATGATGTCGGGACTAATGTGGCTCAATTCCCTCTTCTGCTTAGATCGTTGTCCAGGGAAGATCTTTTCGATCTGGACATCTCGAATATCATTGCATCCGATAATGGTCTTTCCGGGAAACAGATGGTGAATAGATCGTTGAAATGCAAACATTGCAGCCCGATAAGTTTCATCGACCTTGACATCACTGATAACGTCAGTAAGGTACCCACCTCGGATGTGGTAATGATCAATGATGTCCTCGAACACCTGCCGTGTGATGACAGTTCTCTGCATGCACTGAGGAACCTCTGGGACAGGACAGGTGCGTTGCTCATCGCGCATGTCCCGATAGAACCTCTTCCAAATAGGGTATGGGATCATCACATGATCTTCACCCCGGACAAGATAAGGGATTGGTCCAGACAATTACCGGGAGCGGACCTGATCTCGGATGACTATTTCGAGGAGGATGGGCTCAGCCTGACGGAACACGGGTTCTTGATGGTTGCCAGGTAAGATAGGACCGATCGACCCTGTTCGATGGACCAACGGTTGCGAAGATAGCATCCTTCCGGATATCGGATCGATCACCTGCATCAATATTTGGGCTCCTTCCATAATCCGAGCATGAATGCGATCTGCTGTAGAACCCTCTTGATATTGATCCTCGAAAAGATGATCATCCGCGGCCTTCCCATGTCCAGCAGGATCCTCTGTCTTTCTTCCATGGTCTCCTTGGGGATCTTCGGAAATATCTTTTTCGAATCGCAAGAGCTGTATTCATGATATTGGTATGCATCCGTCTGATCGAAGTGGCAATCCCTGAGCAGTCTGACCGTTTCCTCGAAGTCCTTTTCCGTTTCGGACGGGAATCCGACGATCATCTGCGTCCTGATCCTGATCGCCGGATAGGCTTTTTTCATTTTCTTGATGATCGTTTTGTATTCCTCGACATCGAGGGGCCTGTTCATGAGCTTGAGGACCCTCTCGCTTCCGGATTGGACCGCGGTCTGAAGGCTCTTGATCCTCCCTGTCCTGACCAGCTCGATGAACTCATCCCCGAACCTGCACAGATATTGAGGATGTACGTCCTGCAGATACTCTATCTGTATCCTCTCGTCCTCTTCAAGGACCCTCTTCAATAGGGAGACGAGGTTCGTACCTATGTCCAGACCGTAAGCACCGGCATCGTCACTGACGAAGGATATCCTGTATTCTCCCTTCGATATTGCGATCCTTATCTCCTCGAGTATATCATCAGGGGATTTGCTCCTTAACCTGCCTATCGCATCCTTTATCGCGCAGTAGCTGCAATTCCCCAGACAGCCCGATGATATCCTTATGGAGTATCCATCCGGGTCCACCTCTATCAACCTCGGGAGGCCAGTCCGCTCAAGAAATGGCATCTTCACCTCATATTCAATTACATTGAGGACGATCCTTTGCAGACCTCTGACGAAATATGCGAAGGATTCAAGGAATAAGGCCGTGATCGGGATCTTGGCATCTCTGCTGTATTGATGATAGTGGCCTTCCGTGAACAATCTGTTCGTATCATCCATATCCTTGAACTTGTAACGGAGGTCAGGGAAAATTTCGTCGATCCTTTCCAGCTCTTTCGTAATGACCGTTCTGCCGTCGAAGACCTCTGCCAGTCTTTCCGGTTCCATTGCAGGCAGACAGCCGCATATGATGATCTCTCCCTTGAGTTTCTTGTACTCCTGAATCACCTTCAACTCATGAGGGGTGGATGTGGGAAGTCCGCATGTGAGCATCAGAATGAGATCAGCCCTTTCCACAGCATCGACCATAATTAGGTCGTTCTTGATCAGATAGTTCTTGATCTTCTCGGCGTTCATTCCGCTTCGGGCGCAACCTGAACAATTTATGTAGAACGTCTTGCCGCGACGTGACTTCTTTTTCCCCCTCGGGGTCCCATTCGCCACTTTGCTCATCTCTTCAGCTCCCTCATGGTCCTATTTGCCCGTCGTGAAGACAATATGGGTATCAGATCGTCCTCCCTCAGGTTCCCTAATATCTTAGGGTTACGATGTTCAAAATATTTCACAACATCGCCATCGGGCAGAATGATAATGTTTAACCATGCGAAACCTCGGACGTTGTGAGATGAACACTCTTCCCTGGCATTGACAGCCGTACCGGGATCGTTAAATGTCTGTCCGGAAGCATTTCCGTTGTCAGTTCCGATGCTCCACCTACCATCCGGTGTATCCGTGGAGATGACAAGGTTCCCTTGGAGACGCTTCATCTCGGAGAGGAACTTTCCTCTCGGTGGACATCCGTTCGCAGCGACGGTCATAGGAATTCCAAGCTCGGCCGTGAGGCACGCAACACGCAGCACATCGTCACAGTAGATGAATGGTTCCTCCCCGCTTACGGTCACCTTGCTCAGGTACCGGGCCATGTCCCTGATGCCCTTCAGGACCAGCTCCACCGGAATTCTCTCCTTTTCGGGTCCAACGCATGTCCTGTATTTCTGACCGCTATTTTCTTTTTTCGGAGTTATCTGAAATGTCAGCTGATGTTTATAGTTCTTGAAAAGACCCACCTTTGGCTCATGCCAGTAGGATATGGAATACTCGATGGTCTTCAATAAAAGAAAAGGAGGGATCCTCGAGATCCGATCCACTTTACCCATGAAGTGCAGGACATTCTTGATGTACCCCGACATCATGCTCTTTACCACATAAAATATCAAGATCCCCGAGTTCCTGTCCGCGTGATTTGGAATTGGTATAACATACCTTACCAGATCATATATCATACTCTTGAACGGTGGAGGCGGAGCATAGGGTTCCCCAAAATAGTCCGAATGCAGAGTGAACAGGATAAAAAGGGACTCCCGGTACCTTTTGAACATCTTGATGAAGCTTTTCGATCCGCTGATGCTGTTTCGGTATCCGTAATCATGACGGACCACAGCATCCTCGCAGTAACCGATCCTGTATCTTTTTCTGACCCGCAGACAGTAATCGACATCTTCCCCTGCGGCCACGGTGAAGTTCTCATCGAACTTGTACTCCCTGGCTACCCTGTCGGTTATGGCAAAATTGCACGTGGGCTGGTAATCAACATATTTTTCCCCGGCCGAACCTAGAATTCCATGGTGGGTCCTGTTGAGGTCATGGAACTCGTCTATGAGTGTCTTGCCATATGCAAGAGTGACTCCGCCGGCGGCCTGGACGGAATTCCTTTTCATGGACTCCACCATCTTCGATGACCACTCAGGATCAAGGATGCAGTCATGGTCAGTGAAGAAGATGATCTCGCCCCCTCTCTTCAGAGCTTCTTCCATGCCAACGTTGCGGGCTCTTGCCGGACCAGAGTTCTCCCGTAGCCTTATGAGGACCACATTCTCCAGTTGACATTCGGATCGGAACTCACTGCCATCGTCAACTATTATGACATTGTCGAAGGGCAGTGTTTGCAAAATAGCGGACGATAAAAGCCGGTCCAGTTTGTCCGCATCCTCCCTGTTTCGCAAATAGCACGGGACCACTAGGGATATGGGCGAGGGCTCGATGTTCATAGGGTTCCTGACCTCCTTCTTCTCGGTATCCAATCTATCCTCGCCCCATCATCAGTACTTTACTTATTTCCTCTCTGCGATAAATGGTTTTCGTTTGCAAAAATTATTCTCACCATCCGCTATCTGACCGGTCTTGGAGTAGACGTAAATTCCCACACATTGGATATTCTCTGAAACGCTTGCCAGAAAAGGTTCAAGAACTCTTCGAACCTGAGGATTGATTTTTATTAATTTTTTTTTAACCTCTCCTGATTAGGAGGAAATATTTCCATTTGAACATTAGACATAAGTACTTTACCATCATGGAAACGTTAGCTGGTGGCCCAGTGTACCAGATCATAATGAAAAAGTGAGTGAACTACTGTTATTTCAGATGGTCTTTAAAGAACGATACTGCCTAAAAGACCCAGAACGGAAACCAGTACGAAGGCGAGTATGGCGATCACCCACCATACGATCCCAAGCACAAGACCTATGGTAGCAACAGTCCTTGCCTGCTTTTTCTTACGGCCGATGAAACCCGCAATTATTGCAATTACCGCAAGGAAAGGTCCGATCGGTACGAGGAGAAAAGCCAATATACCGCAAATGAGCGAAACCCATGCTGCTTTGTTCGACATGAGGGTCGTCAGGATGGGTATGATATATAATTCTGCCTTATAATTTCACTCCTCGTTCTGGGCATGGTATTCGATGGTGATCTGAATTGAATAAGAGAAACCCCTGTCGGGCACCCCACTCCAGATGAAGGGGCCCGGCCATTGGTCCGCTCCAGCATTCATGGTAACAGGTATGTATATCTCCCAGCTGGATGAGAGGTACTCTCCGTTCTGCCATTCGACGACAAGCTGCTGAGTGACAGGTGTATTGCCTCCGTTAATGGTGGTGGAGTTGCCTTCCCCCTCAGTAACGACCTCATTGAGTTCGATCGTACCAACAGAGTCGGCTTCGGTATCCACGTCGTTGTCCAGAACGGATATGTTCACCTGCATCTTGATGACGGTATCATACTCGAGCAGAACGGGGACAACGGCAAAAATGTCCACAGGCGTTGCCTGTGCCAATCCCGTCTGTGTTCCGGACAGGTCCATCGTATCGCTCATCACCGTGTATTCAGGTTGATCGTCGCCTCCGTCTCCTCCACCCAGACATCCGGAGAATGCTACCGCAGCCAACAGGACGATCGGAACCAACATTTGCAGCTTCATGAGAGTTCTACCCCCGGGGTGAATATAACTTGTCCAGTAAATACCTTACCATGGGATATAGACTGTTCGGTGTTTCCTTATAAAGTTCAATTGCATGACAGGATCTCGGAATACAGAATAAGGCTTTACAACGGAACCAGGGTAACGAAAGCCTCCACCACACAGCATCTTTTAAGGGCTCTGTCCGTGTGGAGGTATCCGTTCCTGGTCATGGCACAGGTCGATCCAGGGAGCTGGGAAACGGATGAGTTTAACGACAGCGACGAGTACGACGAGGATATCGAGGATGAGGATGTCCGGGATCAATACAAGGAATGATCGTTCAGATCTTGGCTCACAGGGATCCAATATAATTGGGAGAAGGTAACCTATACCTGGAGAAGCAGCTCCTCGGCTTTCATGATCGCCTTCCTGAACCCTGCTTTCCGCGCTCTGTCGATAACCGTCCCGAGCAGTTTCCGCACCTCCTCTGTTCTGCCTATCTCAAGGAGAAGGGAAGCCCTGCGCAGGGAAATGACTATAGAACCATTCCTGTCGCCTTTTTGCCATGAGAGCCTCTCGAAATCCTCCAGAACGGGAAGTATCTGTTCGATTCTTCTGGTCTCCTTTATAAGAACATCAAGATAAAGTATGGAGCGTTTTGGTTCCATTGTATCGATGACGATCTCTACAAGCTCCCTTGCCGCAGGGCCTATTTTACCAGCATTTTCCTGGGCTGTCATTTCAAATCTGAGCTTCGCACATTGAAGGATCAGTTCATTCTTCTGCTGGGTCGAAATCTTCATGTCGGATATCCCCTTGGACACACGATCGAGGTGATCGAGGGCCTGGCCTATGTCATTTCGAGCCCTTGCTACCATATGAAGGTCCAGCAGAACCCAGAGAGCGGTTTCCTTGTCCCCTGCTTCCACGAACGATGAATAAGCTTCCCGGAGATCATTGGAGGCTTCGATGTAACCTTCCAATTTCGACCAGCAGAGACCGGTCCTTCTCTTCAATTTACCATGGATGGCAGGGAGCTTGGAACGGAATGAGGAGGCTCTCTCAAGATATTTCCGCGCTTTCTTGTGATCCCTTTTCATTATATGGACATCGGCTATGGAAGCTTCCACGAACGCTCTCGAACTCGGGTCCCCGCTCTCTTCCAGAACGCTTTTTGCCTCCAATAGCGATCCAAGCGCGCTGTCCACCTCACCCCTGTCCAGATATGCCAGGGCTAGGTTGTTCAGAGCCTTTCCCAATTCTGCCCTGTTCCCGTATTTCCTGTTGTATGCGACGTTCCTCATCTGGGCCTCAAGTGCTTCCGCATGAATGCCTTTTGATCTGGAGATCTCCCCAGATCTATAAAGGGCCCTGGAGACCAGTGACAGGACCTCGGTCCTCCTGTTCTCATCCTTGGCATTTTTTAGGTACTGGTCGCATACCTCCAGGGCTCGATCCAGCTTTCCTTTGGCAGCATCGGTGTCACCTTCCTTGATGTTCAGATCCGAGAAAAGGATAAGATACCTGGCTATATCAAGTCCTTTCAACGAATGCGGGTCGATCCTGGTGACCAGTTTGAGTATATGATCATGGCCTTTGCTTACCAGGAGATCGCCTTCTTTAAGAATTACGCTGCTAAGTTCCTTCCTGTCGTGTTCGGATAGCAATCCGATGTAATGGAGAAGGTCCCTGTCGGAACCTCTTTTCAGGAGGAAAGCGAGTGCAACTTCGAGATTCTGGGAAATTTCATCCGCCGTTAAAGAGTCTCTGAGATGCTCCCTCAGGATATCGTGAATTCCGTAGGTACCATCGTCGAACCGCCTGAGGAGGACCTTGTCCGTCAGGTTATGCAGGAGTTCGAATTCGGGTTTCCCTTCGAAAAAGAAGGCTTCGGCAGTGACCGGTTGACGGTAGATGCTGGCAAGGTCCAGTATTTCTCGTTCTTTGGAGGTCAAACCTCTTGTGACCTCCTCCCAGAGATATCCATCGAGATCGAAACCGGTTGTATACAATTCCAGCGCCAGCGGATGACCCCGGGTCATTTTATACGCAAGAGCATGTTCTTCTTCAGGGACCCCCCTCTCTCTCAGAAGCTTGTAAGCGCTCTTCTCGTCAAGCCCTCTCAGTTCGATCTCAACGACCCTCCCCCCTTCATATGTGTCCTTCCTTCCATAGAACTCGGGTCTTTTTCTGGTCCCGATGATGATGGTGGCATCGGTATCTGGTGGGATCCTCTGCTTCAACATAGCGATCAGTTCATGGACATCGGAGCTCTTATGCAGATCGTCCAGAATGAGGATGGATCCCGTTCCTTGAAGCTCCTTGATGACCAGGGAGACCGTCCTGTCCAGAGTGGGTTCCTTCGGACCCCTGAGGTATTCCAACGTTTTTGAGGACCCCAGCCTATCGAGCATGAGCGCCCAGTCCTCCAAAACGTTCATGGGTCTGGTCCATTCATCGATATTGGTCCAGGCAAGAGGTCTATCCTTTACCTTGGAAGCGAAATGGGACAGGAGACTTGTCTTCCCCTGACCGGCAATGGAAACGATGCAGAGCAATATCTTACCTTTTTGATCAATTGCAGTGGATATGATCTCGAGTTCGGAGTTCCTACCGTAGAAATGCGGGTTCACTGGCAGTCTCTTCGGTCCGATCGTTGATAGGTCACCCTTGGATAGATCGACCTCGCTCCCATCGAAATATCTCGTGAACAGCTCATGGAGGGTCGGGTCTTTTTCTTTCGATCTTCCGATGGACCTTAAGACCTTGCTGATCGGAAGCAGTTTCAATGTCCTGTCCTTGCCCCTCACCGGAATATACTTTGCTTGGAGTTCTTCGATCGAGCGTTTGGTCTCTTCGATCCCTTTCTGTGTGAGAAAATACACCTTCTTTCGCCTGTCCATGCCTCTGATGTGGGCGGTCCGGGACCTGACGAGCCCCTCATTGGATAGCTCAGACATGGCCCGGGAGACATGCGTTTGCCTGAGGCCAAGTTCCTTGCCGATACCCATCTGGGATATTATCTCAGGGACTTCGTAATCTTCCTCTGAATATAGATGGTCCCAAAGCAGTATCATTATCCTTTTTTGAACCGGGACCCTGAGTGCCCCTATCTCTGTTCCCATTGCTTTGGTATGTTCGATCGATCAATAAATAGGTTTTGTGGTCCATGGTATATTTTCTTTGACCTTGGTATAATTTCTGAATAGAACTGGATGAGGTATATATACGGTCTCGAGAGGTGAAGTGGATAGTATATGAAAGGTGATGCAATGCTTTCCTGGAAGAGAACCTACTCCCTCGGACTGATATTGTTCATGTTGGCTTCTGCGGTGATCGTCTTCACCGGAACGAATGCTGAACCGACGAGGGCCAGTGCCCCCACTCTCACAAATGCGTCGGTGAGCCCCTCCACGGGATATACCGATACTCTGTTCAATTTCACGGTATGGTATACGGACACCGATAATGACACTCCGCTTTCTGTATCGGTCGTGATAGGGTCGACTTCCTTCAATATGACAGAGAACAGAACCATGAACTGGAATTATTCCACAGGAGTCGAATTCTATTACACTTCATACCTTGCTGCAGGCATACATTATTATTACTATAATACCCTGAATGTCCTCAGAGAGGGTGCGCGCGATCCATTGAATGGAACAAAAACCATCTCGGTCCGATCAAAGGTGACCGGTCCCCAGCTTTACAATGGTACATATCTTCCTGCAAGACCAGATAATTCGACAGGAGTTAATTTCTCGGTAATGTACAAGCATTCGAATGGTACCGCTCCAATGTACGTGAACCTTTACATTTACGATGTCCCCAATTCCCAATATCTGACATACAATATGACGGGTTCCGGGTCCAACTTCTCTTCAGGGGTAGCTTATGCAAAGTCTCTTCTGTTCGACACAGGGTACTATGAATACCGGTTCACCACAAGGACTTCCAAGAACGATGTCGTCAACCTGCCACCACAAGGAATGCTTACTCTATACGTGTCCAGTTCTGGACCTCAGAATTCGGATCCCGATCTTTCCGGAGCTGGCTTTTCACCAGCCACCCCATCTACAGGCCAGAATATGACATTCTGGGTCATGTACACTGATGCAGACGACGACGCTCCGCTGAGGGTTTTGCTTACTTATCATCCATCAGATCACCCTGCGAACTATACCGTTGTGAATGTCACTATCGGTTCGGGTAATGTCACTCGAGGAGTGAACTGTTCGGCAATGATCAATGCACCCTCCAATGGATCGTACTATTATTTCTTTACAGGATGGGATATTCATGGAGCCCGTTCAACATCATCGACAAATATGTTCGTTGTCGGTAATGGGAGCTCGCCCCCGCCTAGGTATCCATACCTTTCAAGCGGTGGCCATTCACCTCAGGACCCAACTTCAAATGATACCGTTACATTTTCAGTGATATACTTCGATCCGAATGGCCAGGTGACACCAAATTCTGTCCGTTTGAACCTTCCCACATATGGAACCGGCGACCCCATCATGATGACAAAGGGGCATGGCAATATTACAACTGGTATAAAATACTACACAAAACTCGAACTGGCCGCTTCTCGCCACTGTTATTCTTTTACAGCTTATATGAGCAATTATACTATCCAGTTCCCTGAAGAAAGTCTCTTGACCTTGACCGTTAGTAATGGGACCGTTGTCCCACCGCCTCAAGATAGTCCCCCACAGCTTTCCTCCGGTTCGCATTCTCCCACGAGTCCTATAGAAGGGCATAACGTCACCTTCACGGTGACATATGCTGACAGGGACGGGGACGCACCGCTCTTCGTGAACCTCGTTATCGGACAGCCCTGGATCGATACTCCGACCATGAATACCTACAACATGACGGTAACTGGGACGAACTACAATACAGGTGTTACCGCATCCATAACACTCAGGCTCGTTACCACTTTCGAAAGTAGGTTCGGGTACTCGTTCAGTACATATTCCAACGGGTCCCATGCAAGGCTCCCCCCGGGTAGCTGGTACAACTTGACCCTGACCCCTACAACTCCAGGAAACCATAGTCCAGTTCTCTCGAGCGGATCGTATTCACCTTCGAGACCGACCGCCAGTTCAAATATCACATTCACCGTGATCTATTCCGACCGGGATGGCGATGCACCGCTACACGTGAAGCTATTTATCAATCCGATCCAGTCCAGCCAGGCATATACCTCTTACAACATGACCTGGTCAGGAAGCAGCTACTTATATGGTGTGACTGCATCGGTCACGATAAAGCTCTCCGCTGGCAACTACAGTTACTATTTCCAGACCGCCTCCGGGAATTGGACCACAAGACTGCCTTCGAGCGGTATATCCACCATTTCCGTAGCGGCGCCGGGTCTACCCCAGCAGAACCGTGCGCCAACGCTCACCAACCTCATGGTGTTGCCGACCTCTCAGGTAGCCAATAGTACCGTTTACTTCACCATCACCTATACCGATGCCGACGGGGACGTGCCGTCATATGTGAAGATCCATATTTTGTACGGAAGCGGTTCCGGTTACCAGAACTTCTCGATGAACGTAGCAAGGGGAACCTACACGAGCGGTGTAGCCTGTACATTTTCCACCTCTTTCGTTGCAGGGACGTATTACTACTACATCACGACGGCATCCACGAACCACACGGTGACCTATCCATCGACGAGCGTCCTGACCCTTGTGGTTGGTTCGGGGGCCCCAAACAGAACAAAGGTAGCTGCGACGGCGACCTTCGGACAGGGTACAGACGGTTCCGCACCCTCCTTCAACGTCGATACCTACGATAGTGGTTTCACTGTGACCTTCGTCGAGGGCCGGAAGGGGTATGTCGAGGTGGATATCGATTCCGAGAGCGGCGAGGACCGAATATTCTCAATTGTCCTTGATCGTGGATTGTTCGACATCAACAAACCCGAGGACCTTAAAGTGACCGTCGACGGTTTACAGGTCCCCTACCGGTTCGTGAGCGATCCAGAGCAGATGTCGGGGGACGAACCGTTCTTCTACGTTATTGTTGGTGAGGACGGAGCTACCCTCTATATTTATTTGCCAGAGGCCAGCAGCCATGTGATCACTGCATCGACCGGGACGGATAAACCTGCGGACCACTCGATCTGGTTCGTTCTGATAGCCGTATTGGTCCTGATCGTGATAGGTGCGGTCGTGGCGTTATCAATGCTGACAGCGGCCCAGAGAAAGAAGATCAATGTATATTACGAGGATTTTGACGTAGGGCTTAGACCTGATGGTGTTGTTGCAGGCAGGATCATGGATGAGGATGATATCGATTGGGATGACCTGATCGAGCAATAGAGGGGAAACATATCTGATCTCACCACCTACCCCACGAAGGGGGCTTCGGCCCCCAATATTTTTCTTCCTCCGGACAATGATCGCAATATAGATCTGAAAATATTCTTAGAACCTTCCCCGGGCGCCGCTGCCTCCGGACCTACCACCGCCGAAGCCTCCACCTCCACCCTTGAAGAGACCGCCAGCGAAGAACAGGACCCGTCCTCCTGTGACAACGAACACCGCTAAAGCGATCAGGACCACTATCAGGAGCTGCCACCAGAGAAGTGGTATGAACGGTATGGGGTACCAGGGTTCCTTCTCTTTTTCTACAGGTCCGTCCCAATTGTCAAGGATCTCCTCGCCGAGGAAAGCCACGGTATAAAGGATCCCCTCATAGTAGTTCCCCTCCTCGAGGAACGGCTCCAGATTGTCCTCTGCGATCTGGTTCACCTTTATAGGGGGCAGTATTCCCTCCAGACCGTACCCGACCTCGATCCTCCACATCTTTTCGGAAACCGATATCATGAGGAGAAGACCGTTGTCCAGCCCCTCCTTGCCTATCCCGCTCTCCTCGAAGGTCTTCACGGCGAAAAGGTCAATGCCGTCAGGCTGTGTGGTGTTCACGATCAGGACCGCGATCTCGCACCCGGTCCCGTTATCCACCTCCAGGCAGAGGTCCTCGATATCGTATATGTCATTAACGGTCAACACCCCCACCTGGTCGGTCACGTAATATTCAAGCTTGGGGTAGGATGGTCCCGCAAATGCCCAGACCGGTATTACCTGCAGGAGGAGAACGATTGCCACTAAGGGATGCCATCTCATGATACATCACTATCACGGATTGTCTGGAGCGAAATTGCTCTCGAAGTAGGACCTCTCCTCGAACCCGAACGTGTTGGCGACTATCACCGCGGGGAACTGCTTTATCTTCGTATTGAGGTCCCTAACCTCTTCATTGTATCTCATCCTCTCGACCTTTATCTGGTTCTCCACGCTCTCCAGAGAGACCATGAGGTCGCTCACCGCTTGGATCGATTGAAGGTTAGGGTAATTCTCGTAGGTAAGTATGATCGACCTTAATGCCGTATCAAGCTGGTTCGATATATCCAGCTGCTCCTCCTCGTCATCCGAGGCCTCCATCCATCTGGACCGCAATGCTGTGATGTTCACAAGCGTCGAGGATTCGAACTCCTGATAACCCTCTACGGTGGTCACCAGTTGGGGGATCAGGTCGATCTTGTACTGATACACGTTCTCTACCTGTGCCCATTTCCCGTCAACCCCCTCTTCCAATTTGACAAGTTTATTGTATGTGCTGATGGTCCAGATCGTCGATATCAGTATGATCAGGAAGACCACAACAGCGGCCGCTATTCCAATGGTTGCCCCGGCTTTCATCTGCATGAGCGGACAATGTTCGAACTATTATATAATCAAAATGTTAGGACCATCAACCTTGTTTTCCCACACTTTATTATCATGCCGCCCAATATATGGCCAGCATCTGATTTGGGGGGAGAAGAACATGAAATGGACATATCTGCTATCTCTCTCTCTCTGCTTGGCAGGATCAGGACCGGCAGTAATATCATCAGGGCCCAGAAGGAAAATGCCTTATTCCTGCCTCTGGTATATCTGACCGATTATGGGTCTGCCATCGGACTTGTAGTGCTCACCAGGAGGTCGAAAAAGAGAAAAGACTGGGATGAGGAGTAACCTACCATCCATATACTGATGGCCTTCCAGATGTCTATTCGATCGATGTGAACGTGACCGGTGGCTCCTCCGATCGAAGATCGGTGTTGTACATGTCCCAGACCGCCACGTCCTGAACGCTGCCCTCGATCACCTTATTCGCTCTCAGCCTGTAATCGAACTTTACGGAAACACCTTTGTCAAGGCTCTCGATGTATACCAGGCACTGCCTGTCGGAGATCTCGAAAAAGTCTATGATACCTTGCTCGTCTATTGCCTCGAAGTCGGAGGCCTCGAACGAGAACCCAACCGGCGCCCTGAGATCGATGACGACCATCCTGACCTGCACTGCATCCCCGTTGTAAGTGAGTTCCACGCTTGCGTTTATATGGTCGTTGACCTTTATGCTCGTGGTGTCGTAGGTAACCTGCAGATCCAGTTCGGGGGGCTCGTCCTCTCCGATAATGTTCCAAGGGAGATACTGTTCGAGATAGACCTGGTACATCACATTACCGGCTCCCTTCGACGCGAGCTTCACTTCCATAGTGTTCGCAAGGTGCCCCCTGAGGTCTATGAGGAAGGTCATGTCCTTGTTCTCCTTGTCCATGTGGACCGTGTCCACTGTCTCGCCGTTCACGTCCACGGTAATGTCCATGCTTTCTATGCTGAACTTGCCAAAGGACTTCAGCGCCTGGAATGCGACAACCGTGTCCTGGGTGGAAGAGAAACCTCCCAGGTTGGAGCGGTGGTTCAGAAGATAACTTACGGCCTTCTGGGTGATGCCCATGTAGCCTCCTCTTGCCTCCAGCGCCATGATGGCATACCCCGTACATTCGATCGTCTTGCCGTTGGACCATCTTCCATAATATCCCGATTCTCCGTCGGAGATCATGCTGTTGTCGGTCGACCAGTAGATATCACCGTTCTCATCGGTCCGTGCCAGTTCGGAGATGCGGGATGCAAGATCGCTCCTTGTTTGCGTATCGCCTCTTCCCATCTCCAGGGCGATCAGGGCGAGCGAGAGAGTGTAGGGGTCATCCCAGTTCTCGGACGCTCTAACATTGCCGGAAATGTATGACATCGCCTTCGTTATGATACTAGATGACCTGTCGTATCCGGAGTAGAGGAGTGCTCTGCTTATGTATGCAGTGGTCGAGACCTTCTTGGCCTGCAGGATGGGGTTCGTCGTCTCGTAGAGACCCCAGTCCGGGAACCTGAAGCTTCCGTCGCTCTCCTGCTGCTTGGAGAGCCACAGCTGCATGTCGGAGATGATCTTGGGGTCGATCACGAATCCAGCATCTATAGCATCCTGGAAGGTCAGCAGGCCCCATGAGGTCAGCCATGGGTGAACATCCTGGTCCCCGGGAAACCATACTATGCCCCTCCCTGGATCGTTCTTGCCATCCACCAGGTACATGAGCTCGTGCTGGATCCCCTGGGTGCAGATCTGTTCGAACCTCAGAAGGTCCTCGGCCTTGATATCACCCTCCTGGGCCTGGTCGTAGGCAAGTATGTCCACCGACAGGGTGGACATCGACTGCTCCCCGCAGCCGGAAACGAATTGGATA
>JAFGLL010000016.1 GCA_016928095.1 Thermoplasmatota archaeon | reverse complement strand
TGGACGAGAGAGGAAATATATGAATGGGAAGATCAAGTGTTTCCTATGTGCAATCATCGTTTCTATTATTTTCATTACAGGGTGCCTTGAAGATGAAAAAGAGAAGGTTGATACTGACAATGATAAGATTATCGATGAATTAGATCCGGATAAAGATAATGATTGCATTCTAGATGAATGGGAGACAACATATGGAATGGATCCACTAGATAATAGTGACAAGTATGAGGACTTGGACGGCGACGGAGTAGACAATAAGAACGAATACGACTCTTCCACAGATCCCACGGATCCTGGAAATTGTTCGATACAGATGAAAGAAAATATATCAAAATACGGTGTTCCATTATGTATCAATGCATCATTTCTGTATGGCTCATTAAATGAAAGTGATTTTGATGATGATGGGATTCCAGATGAGCTAGAAGTTGCGTTATTAATGGACCCAGTGAATCCAGAGGATGCTTGGATGGATTTCAACGATGATGGTAAAAGCAATAAAGTTCAGCTTATGGATGAGAATACGGATCCTTTGGATAGTCCCCCCCATATCCCGAAATGAAAATTATAATGATGATAAGAAAAGAATATGGAAGAGGTGCCTGAAGTCGCCGAAAGAGGCAAATTTCATTAAGGACAAAGGTCATTGATGATATGAAGGAGGTCTAAGCAAATCCTGAAACCGATCGTGGAGGAGAAGAGCTTTGAGAACGTTTCCCAGACTGGACGGATATGGAATTATAAACAAAACTGAAATTTATATACTACAACCCTTATAACTCTATTGGATTGAAGGAATGAGACATATGAAGCCTTCGGATGTTATACAAAATTTGCCACTTATTAGTCCGCAGATTTCAGAAGACAGAGCTTCTGTAGAAGAATTATTAATTAAGTCTATTTTACTTAATGTGGAAGATCAAACAAATTTGCATGAAATTAAAAGATTGGTGCAAAAGAATTTTTGTGGATTGGATTTTCCTCTTGCTCTATTAAAAGAAAGATTAAGGGACATTGAAAATCAAGGTATTATTAGTATTGAAAAAGAAAAAATTCTTTTACTTAAGAAACCAGAAATCTCAACTGCTTCGACTCCAATCAAGGATTTAATAAATCAGTTTATTGATTATTTAAGGTCAGAGATGGATGAGACTGAATGGATGAAAGACAAGGATTGGAGAGGAGCTTTTGAAACAATTATGTACTTTATTATTGATGATATACTATTTGTTTTAGGATTTTCTGATATCGATTATGATTTTTCCTTTACCCATGAAAAATATGATCAGATGTTGCCATTAATTTATAAATATAAATTACCGCATCCACAGGAATTTATTGAATTCTCTGTTGAATTTATGAAAAAAATGAATGATGAGAAAAGTGAAGCACTCTATTCAATTATTCAGTCATCAATTCAATGCTATTTGCTAGTTAGGATGAGTTCGATTCAGGATGAAATCAAAGAAATGACAAAGGATACTGTTTTATTCATCGACACAAATGTAATTTTCGGATTAATGTGTCCGAATGACATTGCGCATATATTATCCACTTCTGCTATTGAAATGTCGAAAGAAGCGGGTTATTCTATTAAATATATGCCAGTTTCAAGAAAAGAATATAATAGCCTAATAAATGCATTTATTGACATATATGAAAGTAAAAGATATTTTCCAAAATATAAAAATTTTGTAAAAAATCCATTAGCTTCCCATTATCATGATATAAGTTCTTCTACTCCTTGGGGTGCAATGAAATCATATTACACATCATTTGATAAATACCTTGAAGAGAATTTTGGCATTATTGAATGGGAAGGGGAATGTGATTATCCAGATGAGGAATTTTTAGAATACTTTCAAACAGTTTATGAAATTACAAAAAAACAACTTAAAACTTCAAGTAGACAGCATCGAAATGATGATGAAGCAGCTTACCATGATTCCTCTTTCCTCTTGACATTGGATTCAATAAAAAGGATCTCTATACAAGAGGGAACATCCTCTCCAATAGGAATCACTTTTGATACTACTTTGTATCTTTCTGGAGATACAATAAAAAAGGTTAAAACTGAATATGATTTTAACCTATCGAAATTAGCATATTGGAATAGGAAAGTAACTAAAATTTTAGGACCAAGGATACAACAACAAAAGCAACAGGAATTAATTAAAGCCGTTATGGATTGGGCCTATTCCTTTAAAAGGAAACCCAATCCAATCGATTACTTTTTTGATGCTTTGTGTATCAAACTAGAATTAAAACATATTAATCCTTCAGAATTGCAGACTCTCTTTGTTCAAAGTGATGATTATCAAGAATTCTTAGAGGCATATCAAAAAGGAGATATTGATACCTATGAGACAAAAATGATTGAGATATTAAATAGTCAGCCAGTTTTAAAGCTTTTGAAAGAAAAAGATGAAGAAAGATCAAAAAATCGAGATTTAATTGTCCGGAATATTCAATTACAGAATGAAAAGACAAGTGCTCTGTTAAAAAAGAGAATTGCAGAAACAAAATTACAAGCATATCAAGAAGTTGCCACTGAATTGAGTAATATAACAATTAATGTAAACATTCAAGGTTTAACTGAGCAAGATCATTTATTGTTAATAGGGATTATACAAAAAATCGAGAAAATAGATGCTAAATTATTCAAATCAAATTTCGATCCATTAGTAAAGAAGAGAAAAAGTGGACAAGAATGGATAAAGAGTATTAAATCAACTATATCAGATATCCAAACAAAACATTTGAAGGTTGAAGAAATGGGATTGATGTTGAATTTATTGAATACAGCTATGACAATATTACAGCAAGTTGGGTCTTAGAATATTACGGCCATTTTTCCTAACCCCCCCCCCTAACCGGAATCATTTTTCGATACTTTTTTAAAACGCTCAAGGGTTATTTTAAAAACATTGATGAGAAAGCAAACTCGGATTCCGACTTGCGCACTAAAGTGGAAAACAAAATGATGTAAATCCATCCCTGGCATAGTGGAAAGAATTATCGGCAACGGGACCTGTAATAGAGGAGAGAGGGCCCTAAGGAAATGATTCAGATCGTATTGGATCGATATTGATCTTTGCAGGAACATGTTGATCCATACTCCAAGGATCGAGATCCATCACATTGCCTCCATGAACAGGAGGTCATTATGCCAATGATGCTTCTGAGACCTGCTTCCTTACTCCTCATCTTTCTCCTCAAGGGTCGCAAGGAGCTCCAATTTAAGTGAATCGGCCTCCTTCTTCGCTTCCTTTATCCCCTTCTTTTCAAAGAACGTCGAAATGATCCTCGATACGGTACTGTTCAGGAAAGTCTAAATATTAAAGGGATGAGCTATTATATCCATCGGTCCGAGGCAGCTTTCGGCTTCCCGGAGGGGCAAGAATGAAGCTCAGGCGCTTCCTATCGCATGAAATTCCATTGACCCCATTCCTGGTATTGCTGCTTTTCATCCCGCTGGTATACGTTCAATCCAGCGGAGGGAACTCCCTGTCGGATGATACAAGGACGAGCGCTCTCGACGGTCACTATCCCATCGCCGATTCTGCTTATGCGACATTCGTCGGGAGCGGTTCCGAGAGTCCGCAGGGAAAACTAGGGGAGTTCGTCGGCCATGCGGATGTGAACGGGGATGGTATTGAGGACATCGTGATGTCCGCTCCTCGCCTCTACTCCCTGGAGGGGGAACAGCATGCGGGGGTCTGCTATATCTGGTACGGCAACTCATCCTTAAAGGGCGGGACGATCGACCTGGAAAAGGACGATCCGGACATCACCATCAGGGCAACCAGCCCCGGGACATACCTCCTATCGTCCATCTCCGCGGGGGACCTCAACGACGATGGATTCATTGACATGGCTCTGGGAATGCCCAAGCAGGGGGATTCGGGGAAGGTCTATATACTGTGGGGGAACGAAACCGGGTGGGACAGGGAGATCATCCTTTACAAAGCAGCTAATGCTGAACCCAACGGGAGCCCGATAGGATTTCTGAGGAGGGACGATTTCGCTATAATCTCCGGTCTGGTAACCACGACCGTGATGGGTACAAAGCTCGGTCAGAACGTCATACTCGAGGACATGGATGGTGACGGTTCCGACGATCTTCTCTTTTCCTTCCACGGCTGGAACAAGGTGTTCGCGATCTGGGGGGGCTACCCGAAAGGATCCTTCGGAACAGAGTTCACATACCTTCAGCTGGACCCCAATTCCACGGATGTCCCCGGGGATTTCGGACAGACGATGGAGGTCGGCGACATCAATGATGACGGCCGACCGGACCTTGTCATAGGCGCCCCTCTTTTCTCGGACGAGCAGAGGGGGGTAACGCAGTCGGGTGCCCTCTTCGTTTACTACAACACCTCCGCTTTCAGGGGGAACCAGATGATAGGTTCCAGGACCGGATGCAGACCCCTGATATTCGGGCAGGAGGAGTATGACCACCTGGGCCGGGGGTTGGTGATCGATGATATTGACCAGGATGGAAGGGATGATATCCTGGCTGGAGCTCCGGATGCGGACGGGCTGGCCAACGACAAGAACCAGGCCGGCCAGATTATGGTTTTCTGGGGTGGTGACATCTCAAAGTTCCCAACCATTGCGTATTCGGAGCAGATCTATGACCTGATGATCGTTGGAGTGAATTCCGCTCTTGGTGAGCGTCCGGGGGACGCCATTGGCACGGTCTTCGACGTGGGCGATCTGGATGGGGACTCGAAGGAAGAGCTGGTCATAGGTGTCCCCGGCAGGTCGGTCGATGGCATCCAGTCCGTGGGAATGGTAATGGGATACGATGACAGTGTCGCATTCCCCCCGAGACAGGGTATCATCGACCTTGAAAAAGCCCCGATGAAGTTCTCCCTGTGGGGGTCCGAGATAGAGGACGTTACGGGGTACTCGCTCTGTTTGCTCGACGCGAACGATGATGGCACGGAAGATCTTATGGTCGGATCCCCCTCCGCGGACGGTATCGAGAACCTCAGACCGGGATGCGGGGAGGTTTTCCTCGTGTCCGGGACGGAGATCTCCATTCTGGCTCCGAGCATGACCGGGGTTGCTTACGTCAAGGGGGCGGTGCTTCCAGGTTACGGGTATTTTACGATCCATGTCCCCTTTTACCATACAGGGGGGGCCGAGAATATCGACCGTGTAGAGATCGTCCTTGAAAAAGGGTCCGTCGAAGCACATCTCATCTGGGAGATGGGGATGTTCTCTTATCAGGGACCTTCCATTGTAACCCTCGATGCAGAGGATAGCAGTATCGTTCGGCAGGGAACCTCTGGCGGCGTATATTTCTCCGTATCCGTCGGATGGTTCTCGGACCTTGACAGACCCTGGGACATCGATATATCGATCGAGGACCGCGACAGCCGCTCGGCGGAAAGGTCCTTCCAGGATATCCTGGGATTGAACAATAGGGTCCAACTTGGAAGCGCGTACTCCACTACCATAGACGGGCAGCCTACTTACGTTGGGGATTGGCAGAGGCCGGGGTCCTCTCTCGAGGTCAAGGGATTGGAATTGTACTATGCCGATACTGATGGTGTACTGGTCCCTCCCGGCGATCTGGGGGTTTCACTGATAAGGAACGGAAATCTCATCGACAGCACCGGGTATATAGATGAAAGGACGACGCTGAAGGATATGCTGGCGGGTCTGGAACGTTCCGAATATGTGATACAGCCCTTCTTCGATGCTGCTGCACCTCCTGATGCCATGGGGACCGCCCCGGAAGTCTCCGGGACCATCTCCTTCAGCATGATGATCGACAACGATGTTCCGGATGCTCCGGATGATGTGCGGCTCATACCGGAACCCGGGCGTGATTCGATCTTCGATCCTGATGGAACATGGACCGTCGAATGGAATTCCTCTCTCGGACCGGAGGGAGACCACGATTCCTCCGGTGTCAAGGAATTTAGGCTCACCAACAATGGAGAGGAGATGGGGCCGGTCATTGTCCAGGGGGGGCTTTGGGGAACTTATTACGACTTGTCCGATCTCTCACTGTTCTCCTTCCATCAGCAGGACCCGGAGGTCGATTTCGATTGGGGGCACTGGGGTCCGAACGTTCAGAGGCTGACACCCGCAGCCTTCAGCGTGAGATGGCATGGGTGGTTGATGGTCGACAGTACGAGGACATACCGTTTCTCGCTTTCGGGTAATGGGATGGGACGGATCATTCTCGATGACGAGGTGGTCCTCGGCTGGGGGGACATTGAAAGCAGCCCCAGGACTAGCCAGATCTCCATGGAAGAAGGCGTTGCGGTCCCTATCACCATATACTATTCCAACGATGATCTGGGTGGAGGGGATGTCTCCTCGTCCGTGAGGCTCGATTACCTTGACGACAGGGGAGCAATGAGCCCCGTACCGTCCTTCATGCTGTATTTTCCCGGGAACACCACTGAGGTCTCCTCGGATGATACGGACCTTATCGAGATTGCAGTGGTTGCCGTCGACTGGGTGGAGCATGTATCCTCCCCGACATGGGGGAGGGGATATACCGACCGGGATCACCCATTGATAGATCTATCGGGGATAGAAGCATGGTACAATATCACCACCCCGCGCATCGAGGTCATATTCTTGGATCCACACACCACATACGGGTCGGGCTCCGGATTGGACCTCGGGTCCATCGAGTACAAGTTCATGGACGAGTTCGGATGGGGGGAATGGGTCCACGTCAAAAAAGGTATTGAGGTCCTGACGAGCGGTGTCGAAGGCCCGGTCGAGGTCAAGGTCTCAGTCTCACTCTCGTTACCCGAGAATGGTATCAGTTACATCCAATGGTCCGGGTCGGACCTCTGCGGTAACGCTATCGAGACCGACCCTCTTCGGATAGGATCGGACATGAGGGGGCCTTCCCTGAGTGTTATTTCAGATACGGTCCCCCCCTCACCTGCCGGTGAGGTCCGAAAGGTGATCTGCAAGGCCACTGACGTGAAAGGCTCCGGGGTCGATGGTGACTCCATCCAATGGAGAACGGGAGCCGGTGACAACTGGACGGATTGGAGATCTGCCGGGACATCTGGCGTGGATGAGGTGATCGAATTCGAGGTGATACCCTTGATATCCGCGGGTGTTAATCTTTTCCAGTTGAGAGGAAGCGACATGGTGGGGAACATGGTCGTATCGAACATATACCTCTTCAAAGGAGTCGTTGCCGAAGTTGACAGGGCCCCGACCGCAAGGATCGACCTGCCCAAGAACGGGACCAGTATCTGGCTGGGAACGGCCATAACACTGGATGCCAGCAGTTCCTCCGATGATGGGATGGGTGCATTCACACAGCTGAGGTTCACCTGGCTCTCTGACCGGGACGGATATCTTGGAAGCGGTAAGGTGTTGACCGATGTTGTGATGGACACGGAAGGAGACCGGAGGATAACGGTCTTCGTGGACGACGGGACCCCCGGACACAACATCAGCGCCTCCATATGGCTGGAGGTCATGGAAAGGACACAGGTTCCCCCCGGTGGGGATGGAGATAAGGATAAGGAACAAATTGACATACTTTCCATCCTGCTGGTCCTGGTATCACTCGTGGTGGTGTCCGTTGTCCTTGGAATAATGATCAAAAGCATGGTCTCGAGCAGGGGAGCGGGATCAAGGCTCGATGTCGTTGAAAGGACGGAGGACGACCTCGATTATGATGAAAGTACCAAAGACAACGATATTTTAATGAACGGCGAGGGTGAGGGGAACCGGCACGACACACTAGACACGAAATTGGATCAGAGGTAAACCTTTTCGATCCTCCAATGACATAGGTTTAAGTATTCTCGATCTTTGATAGTGAACAATGGGTTTTTTCGGTAGAAAGAATGACGTGGGCGAGCTCAACGAGAAAGTTGCAGATATACTGGATAAGGGGTTCATCGCATATGAGCAGGGGGATTACTCCACCTCGGCAAGGAAATTCGGGTTGGCTCTTGATTACCTTCTTGCCGAATACGACCTGGGGACACAACTCTACATCTCCGGCTCCAGGGTCTCGGATATCGGTGAGGTCCTGAACATGACAGTGCAGTCCTTCATCAACACGGGAAGCTTCGATGAGGCGATCTCGCTGATCGACAGGAACGAGAAGAACATAAGGAACAAGAAGAGGACACTCCTGATGAAGGCTAGCATCCACTCTGCAAGAGGAGCGTCAAGCGCCGAGCTTCAGATATACGACACACTTCTCAAGATGGACAAGAAGGATACCATGGTTTACATCAAGAAGGCACAACTCCTATCCAGATCCAAGACGGTCGATGAGGGGGAATTGAGGGAGATCCTCAACAAGGCCGCAAGGAACCATAAGGCGAGCGATGTCCGGATCGGAGTGAAACTGGCAACAGCATACCGGACCCTTCTGGGGGACCACGATGCATCACAGTATGTAATTGACAGGTTGATCTCCAAGGAACCTACCAAGGAGATGCTCCTTGAGCAGGCGGAGCTCCATATACATGCCGGTAAGGTCGAGGAAGGGATAACGTGTCTCGAGAAGGCCCTGGGAATTGATCCCGACCACCTCGAGGTGATCGGGTCGTTGGTGAAGGCATACCGGATCAAGGGCGACCATCAGGGGGCGAGGGAGATGTGTGAAAGAGGTCTCAGGCTTGAACCATCCAACTCCCTCCTCCAGAAGCATTATCGAGAGCTCTCGGGTGATTCCGGCATTGTGAGAAAGGTAAAGACAGAGAACACCTACCTCTGACAATGGCCGTCCCGTTGGAATGGTTATCGCATAAAGATCTGGCCCCAGATGGACCATGGCATACCCTCTCGGTCATACCCCCTCACTTGATATGTCAAGCATCAAGATTAATGCCTCAGATATATTCATGTCATCATAGGATCCTCGAACCGAGGAGGTAAATAGAATGATCTTAAACAACAACGAAATGATATTATGGGAGGAACCCTCCAATTTGATAATCAAGGGAGAGGTCACCAGCGGTCACCTTTTCCTGACGAACAGAAGAATGGTCTTCGTCCAGATGCAGGTTTCAGGACCATCCCTGCTGAAGCGTAACACCAGGTCAGATGTGACACTCTGGGAGCAGGATATCTGGGGTGTCATGGACGTGTCACTCCTTGACATGATGAACTTCAAGCATCCCCTTGTCCGGATAAGATACAAGGAAGGAGAGGTCTTCCTCACCTTCCCGACACTGGAACCAAAACCGGCCCTTGCAGCAATGGTCGTGTTCATCAATCATGCAAGGCTGATCAGCAAGAACATGTCCCTCATGGAGAACATACGGGACAACCTCCGCTCCGGAGAGCTCAAGGTGGGAGAAAGACTTCCCAGGCTCGTCATCGACCAGCCTATGAGGTCCGACGAGACCTGCCACCAGTGTGCAAAGACAATGCTGGAAGAGGAGACCGACATACTGGCTTCGGAAATAAAGGAATGTCTCATGTGTCCGGAATGAAACGGAACAACTATAAGGGTATCATTTCAATCCCAAAGGCAAAATAATAGCCAGTCATGTTTTTCGCTGAAAAGCCAAGATCATCCTTACTACATCAGAAGGGACATTATCGCGGACGATCCAGATCTGATTATTGCCACAAATGCAGGCTAATCAGTAATGACATATATCCAAGAGGAACCATTCTTTGACATGTCCAACAAGTGTTCCAAACTTTTTTTTATACCACAGTCCCATAGTGCCTCATCCGGGAGGAATATCATGTATAGAGATTCGAACAAGGGACCATCAGCTCTGGCCATTGCGGGCATCTTTCTGATGATCTCCGGTTTTTTGATAGTTATGGGCTCATCACAGGGAACCGTTTCCGACGAGGTGCACATCACCGCGCATTTCCCGGGATCGATGTACGAGGAGGCACCCACCAGCATCCTCGTGATAACAACGGACGAGGACGGGAACCCCGTGGGGGACGAGAGCATATACATTGCCCTCGACGGACCCGAGGGGAGGCTGCCGCTGTACACTGGGAGGACCGATAGCTCCGGCATGCTTGCCTCGAACATCATCGTACCCACTCTGACCAAGGGATACGATCAGCTTGAGATCGGAACCGCCGATCAGCTTCTGGAGGAGGACATCGAGGTGATCAGGCCTCTCAACGTTCTCATATCCACAGACAAACCGCTCTACCAGCCGGGTCAAACGATCAACATCAGGACCCTCTCCCTCGAGGGAAAGGTCCCTGCTCCGTCACAGGCACCCGTGAGGATCGAGATCAGGGACGCTGACAACAATCTCATCTTCAGAAAGGACCTTACCCCCAACGAGTTCGGGGTGGCGGACACTTCCCTGCTGTTATCGGACCAGCTGAACATGGGAACCTACACGATAAAGGCCATCTCGAAGGAGAAGGA
>JAFGLL010000015.1 GCA_016928095.1 Thermoplasmatota archaeon | reverse complement strand
GCCATGAAGGACAGGTACGTCATAATCGCCGACGGGCATCACCGCTACAAGACCGCCCTTGCCTTGCAGAAGGAGCATCCGGAGATGGAAACCGCCAGGTACATGATGATGACCTTCGTGAACATGTCGAACCCAGGTCTCGTCATACTTCCCACCCACAGGCTCGTTCAGAACCTGGAGGATCTCGACCGCTCCGTGCTAATTCAGAAGCTCAGGGAACATTTCAACGTGAAGACCTTTCATGACAAGGATGCGATGTTCTCCGAGATGGATATGCTCTTCGGTAAAGGTAAGCACGCGTTCGGAATGTACATGAACGACGGCAGGTTTCTTTCAATGGAGCTCAAGGACATTTCCTCCATGGTCAGGTTGAGGCCTGATGCATCACCCGAGCTCAGGAAGCTGGATGTGGCGATCCTCCATTCACTGATACTCGATGGGATGCTGGGGATCGACAGGGAAAAACTGCTGCACGGGACGATGACCGGGGGCGGTTACGTCGTATACATCAAGGGAATAGGGGATGCGGTCGACGAGTCCATCAAACAGGTGAACGAAGGGGCCCAGGTTGTTTTCTTCATGAATCCCACCAGGATAGGTGAGGTGGAGGCAGTTTCGAAGAACTTCGAGTGTATGCCCCAGAAATCCACATTCTTCCATCCCAAGGTGTGGACCGGTTTCACGATCTACAAGTTAAGTTGAAAAAACAGGTGATAATATGGCAAAAAGGGTATACAATTTCTATGCGGGCCCCGCGACCCTTCCCCTCCCGGTACTGGAGAGGGCACGGGACGAGCTCCTTGACTTTGCCGGGACAGGTATGTCCGTTATGGAGATATCCCACAGGTCCAAGGAATACGACAAGGTCCATATGGAATCAATGGCTCTTGTGAAAGAGCTGATGGGCCTCAAGGACGGATATAAGGTGATGTGGCTCCAGGGGGGTGCATCTACCCAGTTCTATCAGGTCCCCCTCAACCTCCAGGTTCCGGGAAAGAAGCCACAGTACGTCAACACGGGAGTTTGGTCCAAGAAGGCCATCAAGGAAGCCAAGCTCTACGGTGAGGTGGATGTGTTGGCATCCTCCGAGAGCGGCAATTTCTCCTACATTCCGCAGGATGTAAAGTTCAGCGAGGATGCATCCTACGCTCACATCACCGGGAACAATACGATCTACGGAACGGAATGGCATTACATGCCAAAGGTACCTGACAGCGTTCCTCTTGTAGCTGATATCTCCTCCAATCTGATGGACAAGAACGAGGACTTCAACAAGTATGCCGTAATTTATGCCGGGGCTCAGAAGAACCTCGGACCCGCCGGAGTTACGCTTGTGGTGGTGAGGGAGGACCTCCTTGGGAGGGTCCCCGAGAACACTCCCACCATGCAGAAGTGGTCGACCATGGCCGCTAAGGACTCCCTGTTCAATACACCGCCCTGCTGGGCCATATACATATGCAAGCTTTCGATGGACCACCTGAAGGAAATGGGGGGAATACCAGCGATGGAGAGGATCAACCGCGAGAAGGCCAAGGCCCTCTATGACGTCATCGACGGGTCCGGGGGGTTCTACAAGGGCCATGCAAGACCGGATTCCAGGTCGCTGATGAACATTACCTTCAGGCTGCCCAACGAGGACCTCGAGAAGATGTGTGTCGAGGCCGGGAAGGCCAAAGAGCTTATCGGGCTGAAGGGACACCGCGATGTCGGCGGCATGAGAGCTTCCATCTACAATGCAATGACCCTCGAGGGCGTGAAGGTCCTGGCTGAGTTCCTGAGGGAGTTCCAGGACGAGAACCAGTGATATTACGGATCTGGGGGGTCTTTTCCCCCCATTTTTTCTTTTTTTTAGATATCCGGCAGTTCCACTTCCGGTTTTTCCCTCTCCGGTGCTGAAGGTACAGTTGTCAGCCCAGGAGGTTCTGATGGAGGGGTGACGATGACCGGAGCAGGTTCCGTTGGACCTTCCAGTGGGGTCATGGTGGCAGGAGCGGGTTTCAGCTGTGGGACAGCGGCCTGGGGGGCTGGCCGCAGGGTGGGTACCTGGCTCGAACCAGTCATCTTTGTGGTGGGATCCGAGGAGGTGCTGATGGTCGTTCCGGTGAGGGCAGGTCTATTCGGAACGGGGGTGGTCAGCAGTGCAGGTCCAGGTTGACCGGGTTTTTTCATGTCCGGAACGTGAGCAGTGGAGGTGTCCTCCTTCTTCTTCTCCTCCGCTTCCTCAACCCCGTCCTTTTCCTCCCTGGCCTCTGGCCGCGTCTCCTTCTCCTTCCTGCTCCTGAAGACGAAGACCATGATGATGGCTGCGATGGCCAGGATGAGCGCCAGCAGCCCGAGGATACCTCCGATGTTCTCAAGGACCATTTCCTTCTCGGTGGGTTCTAACACCGATGCGGTACTCATTGGACCGGTGTCGTAGAGGTCGGAGGTGGCCCTGGCCGTGATCCTGTGGGTGCCCGAGACCTTGAGCTCCGTTGTAAATACCATGGAACTTCTCGCGTTTACCATCACTCCCGTTTCCGTATGGACCGGCTCCCCGTTGTCGTAAATGGTCACAGTTAGATCGTTCGCCGGGGAACCCCCGAAGTTGGAGATGGTCACCATCACGGTCACCTTCTCTCCGGGGAGTGGGTGGTGGTTGGAGTAGGTTATCTGTGCTGGGTCGATGCTTAGGTCCGCTCCGGCCACGGTCACATTCATGACAAACTCCGAACCCTGTGCAAGTTTATCGACGGCCGTGACCCTGAGCTGGTAGGTTCCTCCGGGGAGGTCGTCCAGGTTCCAGGTCCCGAGAACACCGGAGAACGCCCCGCCCGATTGATCGGGGATGATATCCATCCACAGGGTTGTTCCAGCCTTCCGGCAGGATATCGTATAGTGGTCCATGTTCGGGTCCATTATACTTCCTGTGATCTGAACGGGTCCCTCTATCCTGGTGTTTTCCAGAGGATGGGTTATCGTGATCAATGGAGCCGTCTCGTCTATGAACGCTCTGACAGGAGCCCCCATGTTCCCTCCCATATCCTGTCCTCTGATCAGGACCTCCATGATCCCCGGAGGTAGGGCGGACCTCGGGTAGGACCATTTACCGCCGGAGTATGCACATTTCGTCCAGCTCTGCCCACCGTCATGGGAGAGCTCCACCAGTTGGACACCGCATCCGGTATCTTCGACCTCCCCCGATAGGAAAGGGTCCTCTTTCCCGAAGAGACCGAGGCCCTGCAGAGCGATGGTCGGCCCGTCGATATCCATCGTTGTGGATATGACATCCGACGGCTGAGAGATGTGTCCCAGATGATCCCTTGAAACCACTTTGAAGTAGTAGGTGTGATAGGGCTGAAGGTCGTTGATATGGGTGTTCAGGGACATGGTCCAGGGTGTCTCCATGATGGGGTCACCCGTCTCGTTTAGGGAGACAAGGACCCGATATTCCACGTTGGAACCTGACAGGTCCAGGACCTCATCCCATGAGACCTTGACGGATGCACCTCCGGAATAGTTCGGGAGCGGTGTGGGGGTCGGTACCTCCGGAGGGGTGGTATCAATGGTGATCATCACGGCGTTCCCCCAGGCCGAGGGTTGTTCGAACATGTCCCTGGAACGCGACCTGATATAGTAGGTCCCGTCTGGAAGGGGGGCCTTCACGGATCCCGCTCTGGTATAGGAGGTCTTGTCGTGGACCTCATAGCTGGTACCTGTGATCCATTGTGACTCCATCACCGTACGGGTGAACATGATATCGGAAGCCCACTGCAGCTGATATTCGACGGGACCTCCGTTGGGGTCGGAGGAGGGTCCCCAGTCCATCCGGACTATCCCGGTGGGCTGGTATTCGTCTATGGGGACCAGGCTCGGAACGGATGGTCCAGAGCAATCCTGAGTCGAATGTGCAAGCGCGGAACATATCCCGTTCCCGGCCATGTCCATGGCAGTGACCTCGTAGTAGTAGGTGGTCCCGTCGGACAGGCCGGGGACCTCGAAGGAGGTTTCCGTTGTATGAACAGAGAAGGCCAGTCCAACCCTGTCCGGGCTGGTATAGACGTTCAGGAGGTAGTGGTCGAGCCCTGAGAGCGCATCCGTCGATGCCGACCATGAGATAAGGCTCGTTCTTCCTCCTGTATATTCCTCCAGCGGGCCGATCACCGGCTGCTCCGGGGGTTGGGGATCGATGGTGGTGAAGGTTGTCTCCCCCACTCCGGGATTTCCAAGGGAATCGTAGGGAACCACCTTGATGTGCCAGGCAGTTCCCGGATCAAGTCCGGTTATCTGGAAGCTCTGCCCCAGAACGTGGTCCTTTGAGTGGACGTCGGTCAAGAATGCCGGGTCGGTAGACCAGAGGACCTCGTACCAGGCGACACCGGAGCCCACGTCCTCCGCCCCATCCCATTCGAGATGGACCGGACCTTCCGATTGGTATTCCATCAACGGCACCAGGCCGAGCTCACCGGGACCCCGGTGGTCCTGGATAGAATACTCGGTCCCGGACCATACACTCTCATGATGGAAGGCGTCCACAGCCTGGACCCTGGTAAAGTATTTGACATCGTCCTCCAGGGTGTCGAATTCCATGGTAGTCAGGTCAGTATCATGTTCGGAGACGATACTTGCAGGGTGGAAATCCTCGGTGGTGGCAAGCTGTACTTTGTAATGATGGACCCCGACCCCATCATCAAGGGAGGGATACCACGAGAAGGAGTTGGAATCACCCCTGGTGTAGGCAGGCTCATGCATCATGATCGGAACCGATGGCGGGTCGACATCGCACGTTGTCTGTCCCGGTAGGGAGAAATCCGACATCAGACCGGCCTTGTCGTATGTCAACAGGACGAAATACATGGTCTCCCCGGGTGTAAGCGTGAAGGATGTCGAGACGGTTGGGTAGTTCACTATCCGGTTCTCCTGGTCGGAGAAATCCGACTCGGTGGCATACCCTACCATGTAGTTCTTCACACCGGACCCCTTATCCATGGATGATATCCAATCCAGTGTCATCGATGTCCCGTTGGTGTACTCCGGAAGATCGAAGATCTGTGCTGTTGTGGGGGGTGTCCTGTCGATGGTGGTGGAGGCATAGTCGCTCGACCAGTCGGTCTCGAAATCACCCGCATCCTTTGCCTTCAATCTGAAATAATGGGTCCCCTCCTGCAGTCCGTAGACCTTCATACTGCTGGTGGCGGACCAATCGGAGCTCCAGATCAAGGAGTCCGTCAAGGTCGATGAGAAGGCACCCACTTTGTATTCAACTCCGCCATAACAGGGTCCAGTAGGCCTGTCGGATACCTCCGACCAGTCCAATGATACATGCTGTGTCGTGGTGTATGTGGTAAGGGGATCCGGTGACGGATCATTGGGTGCTTCCATGTCCCCGGTGATCGTCATGTAAGTGTGGCTGTCCCCGTAAACTTGTATATATCCATTGTTCGAGCTTCCTTCTATACCGAAGAAAACATAGTCCTCTCCATTCTCGATCAGGGACCTCAGATAGCTGATGGTGGTGCTCGATGTTGTCGAAACAGTGTATGTTTGATAGCTTGAGACCGAGGTGCTTCCGAGAGAGTATGATTTATCCGTGATTGAGTAGTACATCCACTGAGAATCGATGGGGAAGATCCTGTCCCTGGGGTCGTGCTTGAGCATGTATATCCGGAGTGTTTGCGAAGATCCGATATAAGAAGGATAGAAATTGAAGGAGATCTGTGAGATCAAAGTATCAGGGTCCATATCCGAGATATCGACAGGGATCCATCCTCTGTAATATCCGTAATCGGTCCCGCTGTAGTACCACCCACCCGCTGGTGGATACGAGTGTTTATAAGTATTGAACGAGTCGGTACTGCCCGAACGGTAAGATACGACGTAACCCGTTAGATAATCGGTGGACGATCCGGGGGCATAATAATTGTAAGTGGCATACCCTTCGGCATCCTCTTCGACCGGACCCCACACGATAACAGATATGGCAACCATCAAGAAGCAGACCACCATGGCCGCTACCCTACAACTGCATGACATCGTTGAACCTCCAATGGAAATGCTAGACCCCAGTAACAATAAATTAACAACTATTAAAGAATAAGGTTCATATTTTCACGTTGATTCTTTTTCACTTCCTGAGATGCTCCCACCGTATCTCGTGGTAGATCACATGGCGCTTCCCTATGAAGTATCCTGCAAGCGCCCCCATGATCGAAGGCAGGAATACGGGGAGCCCGAAGAGCTCCATTATGATGATCGCAGCGGCAAGGGGAACGTTGAGCGTGGTCGAGATCGCAGCCGCCATTCCGACTGCCGCGAACACCAGTGGGTCGGTATCAGAGAAGAAGCTTGCGATGATGACCCCGAATATTCCCCCGAAGGCCATAATGGGCATGAACAATCCCCCGCTGTTGCCTGAAGCCGCTATTATCGCCGTTGTTATGAAGAGAACAAGGGCTACCAGGGTCATCCTCCAGACATCGAAATCCTCAAGCGAGATCAGTTTCCCGGAGAACCCCCCCAGGTATCCGAGGTCCTGAAGGATCGAGAAGGCGGGGACCATTATCAGACCTGCCAGCAGGAAACCGAACGCGGGCTTCAACCAACCGTAACCCTTCCAGTCCATCCTTCTGAACCTGTCGTGGAATCCCTGGTAGAACCAGATGTAAAGTATGCATATCATCGTTACCGAGATGGCTATCAGGAACATCGTTAAAAGGTCCGTCAGGTAGAGGGTCGGGAGTTCTCCCGGGATGTCCAGGAGTGGTTTGACCGGTCTGATATTGATCGATACCAGGAATGCGGTCGTGCTAGATACCAAACTGTAAAAGAACCGTTTGTACAGGATCTTGTCCCGGTAGGCGATCTCAGCAGCGAACACTGCGGCCCCGAGAGGGGTTTCCAGCAGTGCCGATATGGCAGCGGCCATACCGCAGAGGGCCAGTGTCCTGATCTTTTCCTTGTCAAGACCCAGCCTGTAAGCGGCCGAGCTCCCGAACGAATATCCGATCAATGCGGAAGGTCCCACGATCCCGTTGGTCGCACCCGCTCCCAGGGTTATCAGGGTTGCCAGGAACTTGAAGGGTACCGAGCGTGCCCTGAGCCGCCCCCCATCTGAATGGTATGCCGCCGCAGCCACATGGAGTCCTGGTCCTTCGATCTCGGGAGCGATCTTTCGCGTAAGGAGGCCTATGAGAAGGCCAGCGATCAGTATCGGAAGTAGCAACCAGATGTTGCCGCCCGGAAGGTCGGTGATCCTTATCACCGTTCCGTGGACGAGACCGACAGCCTCCGGAAGGGACAGGATGAGAGGTGCAACGACGAGCCCAATCAGTATGGAGATCAGTAGGGTCTTCACCTCGCTCCTGTTAAGGGCCTTGATCTCGTCAAGGTCAAGTCTCATATCTCAAGTCATCCGGCTATCAGCGATAAAGAGATTGTCATTGTGATAAGAACTCCTGTGGATATACCATGGCGATATGATGTGTTCCAGGACCGGATCATGGGGGGGTACACGGTTCTTTGGCTGTTCTCAATGTTTTAGGTTGACACGATCGATTTTTTAACCAACCTGTCCATAATGTATCGATCAGCATGCGCTCCGATGTCCTGAAAACGGGTATGGAAACGTTACCTCACAGGTCGCTTCTCAGAGCATCCGGCCTTTCCGATGAGGATCTCAAGAAACCATTTATCGGGATAGCGAACTCCTTCAACGACATCATCCCGGGCCACGTTCATCTGAGGGAGCTGGCTGATGAGGTAAAAAGGGGCATTATCGACGCTGGCGGTGTGCCTTTCGAATGGGGCGTCCCCGGAATATGCGACGGAATAGCCATGCACGTCTCCATGAGACATTCTCTTCCTTCCCGGGACCACATCGCCGACAACATCGAACTGATGGTGCTCTCTCACTCTCTCGACGGATGGGTGGGGGTCACCAACTGCGACAAGATAACCCCCGGAATGCTCATGGCCGCCGGAAGGCTGGACATCCCCGCTATAATATTGACAGGAGGGCCGATGCTGGCCGGTAATTACCGAGACGAGAGGATGGACCTGTCAACAGGCTTCGAGGCGGTCGGGGCCTCGAAGAGAGGGCTGGTCAATGAAGAAAGGCTCAGAGCTATTGAGCTCTATTCATGCCCGGGGCCCGGTTCATGTTCCGGACTCTTCACAGCCAATTCCATGTCATGCATGACGGAAGCGCTTGGAATGTCACTCTCCGGAAGCGCCGCGACCCTTGCGGTATCCAACGATAAGAGGAAGCAAGCATACGAGACCGGTGTCAGATCCGTTTTCCTTGTGAAGGAGGGTCTCACACCCGGACAGATAATGACAAGGAACGCGTTTCTGAACGCTATCTGCGTGGACATGGCATTGGGCGGCTCGACGAATGTCGTTCTGCATCTTCCGGCAATTGCAGGGGAATGCGGCTTCGACCTTCCCGTTGACCTTTTCGATGAAAAGGCAAGGATCACCCCCAACATCTGCCATGTAAGACCGGCGGGGAACCATTTCATGGAGGACCTTGACAGGGCCGGGGGAATACCGGCGGTCCTGTCGAGATTGAAGGACAGGCTTCTTTCGTCGATGACCGTCCAGGGGGTAGATGTCCAGGAGATCGCCAGCAGATCACGGGTCCTTGATGATGATGTCATAAGGCCGCTGGATGATCCGTATTTCCCTCAGGGGGGGATCGCGGTACTTAAAGGGAACCTTGCTGGAAGCTCGGTGATCAAGCAGACCGCCGTAAGCGGGGATATGATGGCACACCAGGGCCCCGCGAAGGTCTTCCACGAGGAGAGGGATGTCATCGATGCCATCGAGAACGAGGGGATAGAGGAGGGGGACGTCGTGGTCATAAATTTCATGGGGATGGCGGGGGCCCCGGGGATGCCGGAGATGCTCTCCCCCACTGCTGCCATCATGGGGGCGGGTTTCAAGAAAGTGGCCCTTGTCACCGATGGCAGGTTCTCGGGAGCCACCAGGGGGCCGTGTGTAGGTCATGTGGAACCGGAAGCATATTTGGGGGGGGTCATTGGACTGGTGAAGGATGGAGATATGATCGAAATAGATATTCCGAACAGGAAGCTTTCGCTCCATGTCAGCGATGAGGAGCTGGAGGGGAGGAGGTCGAGATCGGTCATCCCTGAAAGGGAGTTGACCCCCTTCCTGAAAAGGTATCGAGGTTCGATACTGGGCAGTAACAAGAGGAACATGGATAAGGAGAATAACAATTTAAACGATATCCGAAACAGTGATCCCGGGAAGATGAGATGACCATCATCGAGATGGGATACTGCGGTGCAAACTGCAGGACATCCAAGGGTCGCATCGATGGTTCATATAAAGGATGCCAGAGGGATGTTGTGACCTTGAACCCATCACGCTCCGGGCGGTCCCTGACAAGAAATGCGATCCCCACCGGTGTAAAGTAATAATATTCATTGCGTCAATGTTCCCTCGAAGGGGGACGTTCTTATGACATCGAAGCAGGTGAAGAAGTTCGGGACAATGATGGTCTTGCTAATGTTGACGTTGACATCCTTTATGGCCATGGCGAATGGACGGGACGACAAAGGTACGAAGGCCTCCTATCCTTACGCTGCCACCGTGCATCTCAAACTCCAGTACGAGAACACGGATCCGGCGTCGGGGTTCACAGTAAAGCTCCTGCACCGATACAAGACCGCAATAGACACCAAGATATTCTCAACGGATATCGACGGGGAGTGCGCGTTCAAGGTCGAGGTCTGGGACTGGGGTCCGTGCAGGCTCTGGGCCCATGATATGGCCGAGACCTATTGGTGGACGATCGACCTGTTCGTGGAACCCAACGGGAACTACACCATCGGCGGGACCGTGGGACCCACCCTGCCTCTTGACAACCGTATCTCAGGCGTTGTAAAGGATTCGGACACGGGGTTACCGATAATGGGTGCCGATATCGAGTTCGGAGGTTACGACGACCAGGGCCGATCCTTCTCCGATAATTTGAACACGGGCCTTGACGGTGCGTATTCCTTCATGTTCCCTGATGCCGACGAGGCCTATTCCTTGCAGGTCGACCATCCATCCTACAATGGATACTCGGCGGAGGTCTATCTGGTCCCCTGGAAGGAAGAATACCAGTTGGATATCTGGATGGTCAAGACACATGTTCTCGAAAACATCCTGAACGTCAAGGCCCTGAACAAGACCACCGGTGAGGAGCTCGCACTCAAATATGTGTCCTTTAACGGTCTGTCCTCGCTGGCGGACCACTCGGATTCATACGGGTATTCGTACACTCCGAACAGCGGCACCGGATATTTCGAACTCCCTATCGACATGGGGGAGTATCAGCTCAGGATGGAGACCAAGGACGATCCCGAACTGAACGTCTCGATCGAGATGAACAACTACGTTATCATAAATGATACCGACATCTATCACAATGCTTACTTCCCCGTTCCACTCGAATGGAGAGACGTGCACGTCCATATCGAGAACGAGACCGTTCCTCTTTATTATGCCTACGTGAATTATTACCTGGACCTGGATGGCATGTACATCCGGGGGAGCTCTCACACAGATACGATGGGAGATGCAAATGTCCGCATACCCGCATGGACCGATGTGGAGATGGAAATGTGGGATTACGATCACTCCCGTGTTCTTCAGGAGATCACCGGTGGGCCAGCATCCTCGGAGGTGAACCTCAGCATCCTGCTGGAGTACGAGGCCCGCTATACCCCACCGACCGGGCAGGTATCACTCCTGGTGAAAGATGAGGTCTCTGGCCTGCCCATGCCCATGGTCAGCGCCAATGGATATTACTACGACTACGATAGAAGCTATTACTCGTACCTGAACGGTGTTACCGGGCCGGACGGTTATTTCAACGGCACCGCCGATGTTGGTTTTTACACTACGGTTAATCTGGAATCGTCGCTGGGGGTCACCACGCTTTACAACGTCACCATCACGGAAAGCGAGACGACCTACCTGACAGGAACAATAACCCGCAGACCTTTTCCACCCTCACCCTTTGAGCTGAGGTTCCGCCTCGTCGACCAGGAGGGAGCGTCCGTTCCTTTTCAACCCGTGACCATTTCGGGGGACTATCCATCCAACGCGGAGTATGAGCCGATGTCTGGTCCAGATGGGTCCATAGCGCTCCTGGTCGCCCCTGGCGACTACACGGTCTTCATGGATACAGGATACGAATGTATCAGAGGTTGGAGGAGCACCTGGACGATGGAGGAACTGGGTGTGTCCGTAAGGTCCAACACGACGCTTCCGGATATCACCGTCTATCCGACAAAGCCCCTGATGTCCATCGAGGGAATGGTCAGGGACGCGGTCACCGGGAACATTATCCCTCAGCAGGAGGTATCCGCCAGCTCTTTCCATGTGACCGCAGAACCCCCCACCAGGCAGATGCCATATGTGATGGGATACTGGGAGCAGGTCCACGGGCAGGAAGAGGATCGTATATACTACTTTTACGAGAGATATTCCGGGTCCACCTATGAGGGGTTCTACAGGACATGGGGGGGCACCAGCGTCAACATCCATGCCAGCAGAGAGGGATACTATTACTACGATGTGGACCTGGACCTATCCACCAGGGCTCCTTTTATCCACGATGTTCTGATGGAGCCAATACCGGAATACACCACCCATGTCAGCGGGACCCTTGTTGACGAGGACGGATCACCACTTGACGGGTTCGTAGCCATTCTGGACGTTCCCCATGATCATTTCATCGTGGATGAGATGGAGGTGGATGCATCCGGGGAGTTCTCGCTGGAATGCTATCCGGGGCAGCTTAGGGTGCTCTTCGGCAACGAGACCCTCTGGGACTATATCGACATCGAGGTTCCGTCCGGGGGTATCGAGGGGCTTAAGCTTGTTCTGGCTCCCAAAACCTTCATCAACGGGACAGTGAAGGACTGGAAAGGAGATCCCGTATCGGATATCACCGTGACCCTGGAGGATAGGTATGACACTCCTCTGATGGCAGTCGGGTGGACAACAACGGGAGCCGACGGATTGTTCTCTTTCGAGGTCGGCCGGGGGACTTACGGTCTGTTCATTGATGAGACAGAGATCTATCAGGGATACTCGAGCGAACCTATTGTTACACTGGGTTGGGACCCTCTCTCCATGGATATCGTACTTTTCAACCGGACGGAAGGGACACTCTTCGGCAAGGTCACCGGTTCCGGTGGACCCTTGACAGGAGGGATACCAGGTGCGAGAATATACTTCCAATCCCCGACCATCGGCGACATCGATCCGGTTTTCGACACCGACATGAACGGTAATTATTCGTTGACCCTGCCCTATGCCTCCGACTGGACGATGAAGATCGAACCCCCCCTGGAATACGCAGGTATCGAGGGGATCAGGACCGGTTACCTGGAAAACACCGTGGGAAACATCACGATCTCCCAGTTCATCCAGGAGATGAACGTTATACTCCCGTATATCGAGGTCCATGACGTGGAGCTTGTGAACGTCTCCGAATGGGGCCCGGTCGGGGAGGATGTCCCCCTCAACATGGCCATATGGGTCCAGTTCACACACCCCATGAACAGGTCGAGCGTGTCATCGAACATCATTTTCGACCCGCCCGTTACCGTTACCGGTCATGAATGGAACACGGAAGGGGACAGGGTGTACATCCAGCATGATGACCTGTTGCCGGATACTGATTACAAAGTGACAGTAGATGGATCGGTGGTCTCGATCGAGGGTCTGCCATTGTGGGCCCCCGAAGGCTTCTCATGGACCTTCACGACCGGTTCGGATGTGATCGTCTGGACACTGGACTCGAAAGACGTCGAGGTGCTATCCGACAGGTCGGTGAACGTCGAGGCCCGGGGAGGTGAGGGGCAGGTTGTATACTTCGTGATCGTGGGGTTCGACTCGTTCCTGCTTGAAGAGGAGGAGCCAGGTGTATACAATGGGGGTGTCAATGGGAGTCTACTGGAATGGGACACCACCTACGAGTATTATTTCTCAAACTCATTGGACGGCCCGGAGATGGCCCCAAACCTCAGGGGGACCTTCAAGACCCCCATCGAGAGCATCGAACCTGACGACGATGACGATGATGTTATCGTCGATGATGACGATGGATCGTGGAAAGCCATCAGAACAGCCGGTCTCGTTTGCTGTCTGCTGCTGTTCATAGTGCTTATCGTGATCTTGATAGTGTTCATAGCAATGAGGCGCAAGGACAAAGGACCGATCGAGGAATGATCAACAGTGGCTTCTATCTTGGAGGTCGAGTTACCATCCAGGGTCGGTGTGATCGCCCGATCATGATCGAGGTACCTGGGCCGCTCATGATGATGGGGTGATGTCATCTCATGAATATTGTGCATAACAGTTCATTCTTGGTGGCCAGCCGATCATTTCACAGGCTCAGGTCTCTCGTCCAAGCTTCTTCAGCTGGTCCAGGGATCTCACCGAGGCGTTCCTGATCAACATCTCTTCCGATTCCCTGAGCATCCTGTCAAGTATCGCCCTTTTTCCCGGGTCCAGAAGAATGGCACGGGCCCTGTTCCGTTTCCTGACCTCCTCCTCGGCTTTACGGTACATCAAAGCGCTACGGGAGTTGAACCGGTCGGGATGAAATTCCCGTATGAACTCGCGATAGGCAGTGTTGATATCTTTGGATGTAGCGTCGCTTCCCACCCCGAGGATATCATATGAACCAAGGTCCGAGGTCGAGATATCGTCCAGGAGATAGGGGTCGAACATATTGAGGTATTCCTCCGGGAAAGCCATCTCGCCCTCTTCACCCCCGGTCGAGTGGTCCTCCGTGTCAGTCATCGACCTCGGGGGGGAGGTGGCTCCTATCGGGGGTAGCAGTCTTTCTGTAGCCACCCCCTTCGGAACATTTCCGGGGCCGGTCCTGATCGGTAACGGAGGGGGCTGGATCGGGACCCGGTATCTCCCGTTGGAGGTCTTTTTGGACCTCCATACGATAAGACCCCAGATCAATATGACGGATATCAGGACCAGTGTCAGGAGGACCAACAGGATCAACATGGAAGAGGGGGTCCCATCATGATGGACGGAACCGAGGGGTAGGGCAGGGGTGCGGTTCTCCATGAGATGATATGGTCCGAACCTTGATGAGGTGGACATGTTGTAGTCCGAACCGTCATAGACCACTATCCTCACCTCGTATTCCCCCGGGGGAACATCCGTGGTGTTCAGGACCAACTTATGCCTGTATCCCCCGTAAGCGATATCGAACACGGTCCATCCTCCTCCTTTTGGGGCGTAAAGACCCATATAGGTCAGTATGTCACCGTTGCCGTCGAACCCGGCAACATCGAAGATCATGATCCCGGTCATGTTCGTTCCGTTCGCCGGAGCATCTCTGACGAACATCTGAGGTTCCTTCCCGTGATATACCTCGATGTTGTCCACCACCAACTCGTCGTGGATCCATGTTCTCAACGGGTCCATCAGTGTCATCCTGACCTTGTGGATACCGTCAGGACCGGATGATACATCGATGGAATATGTGCCAAGATCGGGCATAGGTCCATATATCTCTGCGGACCCTGATCCGGGTTTCGTGTGATAGACCGTTAGTAGAAGCTGTTCACTAATGGCCAATGCGGGTTTGTAGGTCTCCCAGGTCAGTGTGATGTTGTCCATAACGGTCCCTCTTGGATAGACCGGGTTCACTATCAAACGGTCATCCTTCAAGTATATCCATACGAACACCTCGTCAACCTCTGACCGCTCCCCGACGGGGTCTGTCAACTGGATACAGATCCTGTGGCCTTTCGGACCTTTCACGACACCGGCGGTGTCCCACTTGTAGGACCCGTTGTTATGGGCGCCTTCGACAATATTGTACATTCCCCCGTCATGTACCGTGACATACCACAGGTCCACCCTGAGGTCGTCCCTTCCGTCATTCCTGTCGAACGAATCCCACTCGATGGTAACCGAGCCGTAGATACCCGTTCCCTCCAGAGGGAACGTAAGGTTCACCTCGGGTCTGACATTGTTATATACATAGAACCTGCCGGAGACGTCGGAATCCTTCAATCCGTCGGGGTCCTCCACCTCCACGCGAAGCCGGTAATTGTCACCATCCATCAGGTCTCTGGTGTCCAGGATGCACCATCCCGGGTCCTCCCGGTAAAAAAATACCTGCTGGAATGTCCCACCATCGTTCGGTGAGATCAACACCCGGGAACTTATAAGATATCGGCTATGGTCGAGGTCCTGCACATCCCACTTGATCTCGACCTTGCCCGAGCATTCGAGATCATCAAGGAATGTCATAAGGGTCACATCCGGCGCCTTTGGATTGTGGACATGGAACGAGAACGTGCTTGTATTGGAACAGTAATATCCGTTGTGGTTCCTTGCCTGGACCTTAATTACATAATCACCATCCTTCACGGATGGCTCCTTAAGGTCCCAGACGTAAGTGCCCGAGTTCTCACCATCCTTCAATATCTGGACCCATTCGAACCCATCCGTCGCTTTTATGTAGAAATCTATCAAAAGGGTGAGTCCGTCCGGATCCCTTGCGTACCAGTGGATGGGCAGGGGGCCGGTCACGTTACCGTCCGGACCGAGCTCCTGCGCCATCCAGTACTCGTCGAAACCCAGAAGTATATCCTCATCGTACTCAAGCCCGAATATCATCGGGGAGAACGAGATGATCAATACCAACGACGGTACGATGCAGATCATTAAAAGATCCACTACCCGGCTTAGGGATACCAGCGGACCACCCTTATATCCCATGCAATGTTAATTCACCACGGAGTAGATATAGGGTTTTCGCACATGAATTACGGGGAGTACACATATGTACTATGGCTTGTAAGGATCGAGGAGCCTCTCCTTTGCCCTCATGTACTCTATATCTGTGATGACACCCTTGGAGCGCAGTTCGGAAAGCATCCTGAGCTCGTTCATTATAATCCCCGGATCGTTGGCCGGGAGATCATCCTCATAACGTTCAAGCTCGATCCTGATCCTGCTCATCAGGTCCTGGACCTTGGCCTTGACATGATGCTCCTGGTACGGTCCGACCCCCTCGTTCTCTGCCTTTATCTGGAGGTCGATCCCTTCCGGGCCTTCATCGAAGAGCAGCTCGATATCAACAGGGTTGTAGGCATCGAAACGGACCTTCTCCCTCGAGCGGATGACGGCCAGGTCCTCCTCGAGCGTCGAGAGATCAAGCTCGCTCACTGCTGCCTCGCATGCTCTTCTAAGTGCTTCCGGAGGCACCTTGAAGGTCATTCCTTCGGAAAATCGGGCCATTTGATCCTCTTCAGCCTTTCAATATCGTTAAAGTCATATATATGGATTGGGCAGTATTGTGTTCTATAGGAACCCGATAACGGACCGGCATGGGACCTACGGGTTATAGGGGGGGAGCCGGTTCAGACCTCTGCAAGGTTCAAAGGACGATGGAGATATTCAGCTTCCCCTGGTCCATGTCCCATTCCTTTCCCAGAGGGGATCCGGGGCTGAACTCAAGGCCATCGGCAAGTGTTTCGCTGAGGATGTAGTCCATGAACGCCTCTATGCCTGAGATGATAAGGTCGTCCCCTGATATTATGAGCCTGATGTGTGCGTCGTATTCAAGGTCCATCTCCTTTCTCATGGTCTGGATCCTCCTCACGACCTCCCTTGCTATGCCTTCCTTGACGAGGTCGTCCGTAAGCTCGAGATCGAGGAGTACCTCGATATCCTCCCCCTCCCCTCCTATGGCCCATCTTTCTCCCAGAACCTCATGGAAGCGGAAATCCTCCCTCTCCAGGGTGTATGACATGCCGTCCACCTCGACAGTTAAACCTGACCCGAGGACGGTCCTGGCAAGCTCCCGGGGGTCAACGGAAAGCAGCTCTTCACGGACCCTGCCCGAGGCTGCCTTGAGCTTGGGTCCGAGCTTCTTGGGGTCCGGTTCCGCGGTCATCTCGAAGAACCCTGACAGGTCATCGAGGAAATCGACCTCCTTGACGTTCAGCTCTGAGCGTATGATGGACCCCAGTCCTTCTCCGAAAGGCTCCGTTCCCCTTATGACGGCTTTCCGGAGGGGCTGCCTGATCTTGATGTTCCTTGCCCCTCTTGCTGCCCTCCCGAGCTCCACGACCTTCTTGAGAAGGTCCATCTTCACCATCACCTGCTCGTCGATCCCCGGTCCCTCGTACTCGGGATAGGGCTCGAAATGGACCGAGTCCATCTTCCCCCCCAGGGTGAGGTAGATCTTCTCGGCATGGAACGGAACCAGGGGGGCAATGAGCTTTGAGATCGTCATCAACGCTTCATGAAGGGAATCGTATGCGGTCTTCTTATCCATGGAATCCTCGGTACCCCAGAACCTCCGTCTGTTCACACGGACATACCAGTTGGAAAGGTCCTCGATGACGAGATCGCTCAGTGCGGTGGCAGCTCCATTGAGATCGAAGTCGTCCATCCTTCTGTTCATCTCCATGATGAGCTTGTTCACCCTGGAGCTCAACCATCTATCGACCTCGGGTCTGTCCTTCAAGGGAACCGGGTCGGAATGAACGTACCCGTCCAGGTCGGCGTACGTCCTGTAGAATCCCATCACATTTCGGAGGGTTCCCAGGAAGGTCCTGTTCCCCTCTTTGACCCCTTCCACCGAGAACAGCTTTGGCCTCCAGGGGGCCGATGAGGAAATGAGGTACCATCTTATGGCATCAGCACCGTCCGAAGTGAAGATCTCGCGCGGTTCCACCACATTGCCCTTGGACTTCGACATCTTCTTTCCCTCGACGTCGAGCACATGCGCGTGGCAGATCACGTTCCTGTAGGAGGGTTGGTTGAAAACTGCGGTCGAGACCGCTAGCAGGGAGTAGAACCATCCTCTGGTCTGATCGATGCCCTCCGCTATGAAATCCCTGGGGAACTGTTTCAGGAACTCCTCCTGGTTTTCGAAGGGATAGTGCAGCGATGCATGAGGGGCGGACCCGGAGTCATACCAGCAGTCTATGACGTGATCGACCCTGCTCATGGGGTTTCCGCATTCGGGGCACGGTAACTTCACCGCATCCACGTATGGACGATGGAGTTCAGGTATGTGGTCGAGTCCGGAAAGCTCCTTCAGCTCCTGAATGGAGCCTACCATGAGCTCATTGCCGCACTGGCAGCGCCAGAGCGGAAGCGGTGTGCCCCAGTATCTCTCCCTTGAAAGGTTCCAATCCTTGACCTCTTCCAGGAAGTTCCCGAAGCGTCCTTTCTTGATGTTCGAAGGATACCAGCCGATCTGCTCGTTGTTGTCCATGAGGTCCTTTCTCAGCTGGGACATGCGTATGTAGATACCTTTCCTTGCATAGTACAGAAGAGGGGTGTCGCATCTCCAGCAGAAAGGGTACTGGTGAGCGTACTGATGCACACCTTCCAGGAGTCCCCTTTCCCTGAGGTTCTCGATTATCGATGGGTCCGCATCCTTGACGAACGTACCCTTCCATGGTGTGACCTCCTCGCCGAACGTCCCGTCGGAATTCACCGGTTGGACAAGAGGCAGATCATACTGGACCCCCAAATTGTAATCGTCCTCACCGAAGGCCGGAGCTATATGCACGACACCTGTTCCGTCCTCCATGGTTACGAACGAGGCGGTAGCCACGAAATGTGCCGGTCTTTCAGGCCTCACGAAATCGAACAGAGGTTCGTAACGGATCCCTTCCAGGTCCGAACCCATGAGCCTCTGGATGACCTCGTACTCCCCCTCCTTGAGGAGGACCTTGGCCCTGGCCTCCGCAAGTATGATCTCCGACCCGTTGAGCTTCACCTTGATGTAGAACTCGTCTGGGTGGACGGCCAGAGCGACATTCGATATGAGGGTCCAAGGTGTGGTGGTCCAGGCCAGTATGTAGGAGTTTTCCTGGCCTTGTATCTTGAACTTGACGAAGATCGAGGGTTCGCTGACCTCGCGGTACCCCTGGGCGACCTCGTGGGAGGAGAGTGAGGTCCCGCATCTGGGACAGAAGGGAACGATGGTGTGCCCTTCGTTCAGGAGCCCCTTCTTCCATATTTCCTTGAGGGACCACCATACCGATTCGATGTAGGGGTCCGTCATGGTGATATAGGGGTGGTCGAGGTCCAGCACGTAACCTATCCTCTCGGTCATTTCGGACCACTGGTCTATATGAGAGAACACGGATTCTTTACATTTTTTTATGAAGGGCTCGATACCGTATTCTTCTATCTGCTCCTTGTTCTCGATGCCCAGCTGCTTCTCCACGGAGATCTCCACCGGGAGCCCGTGACAGTCCCATCCCCCCATCCTGGGGACGTAGAACCCTTTCATGTTCTTGTAACGGCAGATGGTGTCCTTTATGGTCCTCGAGAATATGTGATGGACGCCAGGGGGTGCGTTTGCCGTTGGGGGCCCCTCAAGGAACCTGAAGTATTCCCTTCCCTTGTTGTGGGACAGAAGCCGCCTGATGATGTCCATTTCCCTCCAGCGCTTGAGCACCTCCTCTTCGAGGGCGACCGATCCGCTGGCCCTGGACCCATTGTTTCCATTGGCGTCTTCCATGCATATCCCTTCTCATAGAACATGTTCGATGAAACAAGAGGGATGAAAGAAGGTATCCTATTTAACCCCTATCCAGACGACGACAGCCATAGTATGTGCAGACCAAAGACATGTGTCTCCCTTTGCGTTGAGGGTTAGGGCCAGGCAACTCCAAACCAAAAAGGTGACAACATCATACAGCTTCAGATGACTGAGCACTTACAAAAAGTTTATAATGTTAATGATATCTATATGTTGTTGTCATTC
>JAFGLL010000014.1 GCA_016928095.1 Thermoplasmatota archaeon | reverse complement strand
TAGTCGGTCTCGGGGAAGTTCAGTATCTCGACATCCCCGCTGCCTACGAGCGAAATCTCCATCTCGAGGTCCTTGAGCTTTAGGCCGTCCTTTGTGAAATGTGCGGTCCCATCCGCTTTCACGGAGACGTCCAGGGCTACGTCTATCGAGACCTCCTTGCTTTCCATGGGAGGCTCGAAGTCCCAGTCATCGTATGTATACGTCCCTTCCTTGGGCATGTCCCCGGTCATCTGTACGTTTGCATCGAGGTCTATACCCCCGCCTGATGTGATGTCCATGGTGTATTCGGTGTCCGTCTCCTCGGTGATCTTGAATATCATGTAATAACCGGCTTTTCCTTCAAGTTCGGAATCGAAGGAATCGAAATCGCCGCTCAACAAGCCATAGACATCAAGCAAAGGACCGAACGTCTCCCCGATGTCTATCTCGTAACCCATCGACCATTGGTCACCTACATCCCATTCGGGGGCCTCTGCCTGACCTTCTCCGTGCATCGAAAAGGCAAATAGAGCACTCAACAGCAATACCCCAAGAAACATCGGTAAGATCCTTATCCATTTCATGAACCCACTTCCCTAAGTCGGTCAATATATGAGAGATGGGATAATAAAGCTTTTGTGGGACGATTCTTTTTTTTTGCTAGGGATCACACCATGTATCCGTCCTGATCAAGATGGTCTGTGTCCCTGAGACCGGTAATATCGTAACTCTCTCCACCTTAATATATATTTGTGATTATTTACAAATAGGGTCTTAAGGATATTGAATAGACCACCCAGTATTTAGGGTACAGAAAATGCAATTTCGAGGAAAGCTCCTCCTTTCGATCAATAAATACACTTCGACCGCTGCATGTTGGAAGAGAACAATGATGGTTCAATTACAACTATTTCCAATAATAAACCAATTGAAAATGTGGGTGGGGGGTCCAATCCTGTAATATTATATTTTATTTATATAGGTTTGAAAAAAATGATAAATATGTGAATATGGAGTTTGTCCAAATTCTGTTCCAAAATGATTTATAGTTATCAATGAAATCCGAGTACCAAGAGAACAATATTCAGGATGTGGTCGCATTAGTATGAAAAGGTCATTCAGAGGCTATTTGAGCTATGGAATCATCGGCATCCTCCTTTTTTCCACAATATATACCCTATTGCTTCCGGGAACGATATCTGGGGCAGAGGATCAGGATGTTGAGATCCTCCTTGTAGATTCCGTGACAGGATGGGATGATATCAAACCTAGACCCGTCGATGGTGAGATCATAGAAGACCCCTACAACTCTTTTGGGAATGACGTTTCTCAATTCTACAGGGACGCCCTGGACCATAACGGGTTCATATACGATGAATGGAAGGTGTTCCGGAACTGGGATACCGAGATGCCGCCTCTGGCCCAGATGAAGGAGTATCCTATCATCGTATGGTTCTTTGGAGATTCAGATCCATCAATGCTTTCGGAGAATCCCTTTGCTTACGAGATCACAAGATACCTTGAAAATGGAGGGAACATGCTGATAGTGGGGAATAGGGCTCTTCCGTATATCGCTTCAACCCAACCATCGTTCCAGCAGGACTTCCTTCATGCGTCCCTGTCCGGAAATACCTCTTTGAAGAGCATTGATGGAACAACAAGTGATTTCATCGGTGATGGACTGTCATTTGATATCGAGGGAGGCGATGGGGCCGATAATAACAAAGGAGATTGTCCGATCCTTGCCCCGGTTGATGAAAAGGCTTCGACCATCTTCAATGCCGGGGCCTCACCTGTGGGAATAAGGACAAGTACGGGTATCTTCGATCTCATATTCCTCTCATTCAATTTCGAGGCCATCCACTCCTCCTCAACAAGAGACAGGGTCATGCAAAGGATCGTTTATTTCTTGAGAGGGAGGCCATCCATAGAGCACACGCCACTAAGGGATACCGAGGACTTTCACCAGGATTTCAATGTGACATGCGATGTCAGAGGAATGGACCTGAACATGTCCTCGATACAGCTGGTCTTCTACAATGGCACCCTGACAACAGTTACGATGGAGAGGATCGACATATCCGATACTTTCTCTGCCCGGATCCCCGAACAGAAGGAAAATACAACGATCGAATATTACATCAAAGCATGTAATCTGGAAAGAGAATATTCCTTCGAACCGAATGATATAGTAGAGAGCGACAGGTCTACCTACCACTCCTTCTTCATCGGCCCGGACCATATCCCTCCGACCTTCGAACCTCAGATTCGCAAGGATACCATCAGGACCGACGGATATCTGATCAGGACCCGAGTGTCCGATAACATTGCGGTAGATCCCGCCACGATCAAACTGCATTACAAGGCCTTGACCGATGCAGAATTCACGACCGTCAACATGACCGGGACCAACGACCTTTTCACAGGGGAGGTCAACGGTTTCCCAAAAGGCACCACGGTGGAATACCATTTCACGGCCATTGACGATGCCAATGTTCCGAATGCGGGAAGGTATCCGGAGTCGGGGGAACTCAGTTTTGAAATTCTATACTATAAACTACTGGTCGTTCATGCCTCAGGAGTGTCATCCAGGGTGGAAAGGATAGAAGCTATGCTGACGGATAAGGACCATGACATCTTCGAGGCTGATGAGGATACCATGCCCTCCATTCAATACCTTACCGACTATTCGGATGTTATTCTTGACCTTGGGTACAATTACCTCGATGAGGACGGTGCTCAATGGGTAGTTGATTATCTCTCTGATGATCATAAAGTGTTCCTCTTCGGACAGAATCCCATCGATCCTTATACGGAAACGCAGGGAGCCGTCGATGACCTCATGGGCATGCTCAAGGTCGAGTTCGGTTACTGGATCTCATGCAGCACGATCGAGGGTAAGGACGATGACCCCATCGGCGACGGCTTGAGTTTTCTAAGCACAGAAGGAATGTTCAGCGGTATTATCATGAACCCGACCGATACCGAAACCGCTGTACCTTTTCTCTTTGCGAGTCAGCGGAGTGATATCTTCATCGAGGATGATATTAGATCCGGGGCTGACGATGTACCGGTTGGTGTAAGGGTGGGAGGTAGCGGATACCGATCGGTCATCCTGACTTTCGATCCTCTATTCCTGAAGGATGATGATGGTAGCCTCCTTTTCGACAGGGTACTGAAATGGCTCTCCGCCCCCTCGATAGAACACGAACCCCTCAAGGATACCGAAGATACGAACGGCCCTTTCACGATCTCGGCCGGGATCCTGGATGATGATCTGGACCCTGCCCTTCTTGACCTGCATTACCGGTATGAAGGAGGTAATGATGTAAAAGTTGACCTTGAGACGAATGACGGAAAGACCTACACCGCCACCATCCCCGGTAAAGGATCCCCTTCGATGATATATTATTGTATGGAAGCTTCCGACCTTGCAGGACTCAGGACCTGTAAGCCGGAAAAGGCCGATCCGTCGAAGGTGGAGACGATGTACAAATTCTATTCCGGACCGGATACCACACCCCCGATGATAGAACATGTTCCTCTGATGGATGATTTCAACAGGGCGGAATTCATCGTCAATTCAACGGTCACGGACAATCTGGGTCTTGGTGAAGTAACTCTGCACTGGAGAAAGAACGGAGCTTCCTCATTTACCGAAATTTCCATGACAGGACACGAAAGATCGGTCTTTACCGCAGCAATAACAGGTACCTCCACCGGGGACCTGATAGAGTATTATATCGAAGCCGAGGATCTGGCATCATCAAAGAACAAGGGAAGGTCTCCGATGGAAGGCTACCATTCCTTCAATATAGTGGAGACAATGCCCGTACTGGTGCTGGATGGGTCGTATTCCGGAATCCTGAAAGGAGGGGATGTCGAATCTCTTGCTGAGCTTTATGCGGTCATCCTCGAAGATATGGGCATTTCCTACCACTATCTGAGGTTAGAATACTACTATCCCTACGAACCGGACCCTGTTCCAAGACAGGATGAATATGAATACACCTCATCTGTAGATCTTGATCTCCTGACCAAGTATGAGACAGTATTCTACATACCTTCGGGCGGCGGTGATAATTGGGCCCTGCTAACATCATATCTCGATGCTGGAGGGACCCTTCTGATCGCTCCCGGCTTGATATGGGAGTATGATGAAAGGGTTGATTCCTACGAAATTTCGGACTATATCGGCGCCATGATGAATGAATATATCAGCGGAGAGAAGTTATCGGGCATCGATGGAGACCTTATAGGGGATGGACTCGTTCTACAAATGGAATACGACTACGCTTACAGTCTTGAGCTGACCGAGGACTTTGCGATACCATTTCTGACCATCCAGGGAGAACCTTGTGCTGTTCATGTTGACCATAACGGATACCGTCTCGTTGACCTCTCCTTTGATCCGATGTACATCGAGAACAAAGCGGAAGCTGCGACCCTAATCGAAAGGGTCTACACTTTCCTGTCCGGCGTTCCAAGCATAGACCACGAACCGCATCCGGATACCGAGGATACCGTTGGCCCCTACATCATCACAGCGGATGTGAGCGATAACGATCTGGACGACGATCTCGTGGAGCTTCATTATTCTACGGGGGGTTCGGTCGAGACAGTTCCCATGTCGGAAGTGTCAAGCGGGACCTTCGAGGGGGAGATCCCCGGTCAATCAAAGGGTACCACCGTCCATTACTACATAACAGCTTCCGACACATCGGGGAATATCGGGGTATCACCTTACGGGGCCAGGGATTCCCTTCCCACCAGTATGTATTCCTTTTATGTGGGGGATGATGACGACCCGCCAGAGATAACCTACGAACCATTCAGGTCCTCCAAACCGAGGGAGGATTACATACTCGAAGCTATCATGACCGACAATGTCGGCATAGATCTGTCGTCTACAAAGCTTTGCTACAGAAAACAGGGAGAGAACGAGTTCAGGTCCGTCATCTTCGTACGATCCTCAAAATTGAACACCTATACGGCCACCATTCCCGGAAGCCTGGTGTCGGTGGGAGACGTCATCGAATATTATGTCGAGGTCTACGATTCATCGAACGCGAGGAACAGCGTCCGATCACCGGGTTCGGGATTTCTGTCCTTCGGTATCGTTGACAGGAACCTTCTCGTCATCGGAGGGGAGGATGAGGTCTCAAGGGTCATCGACATATTGGGATCGAACGGATATGCATTTGACATCGTTGGGCCCGGAAGCGGGATGCTCGAAGGCTCCACTTCCCTGATGGGCTATACTGCGGTTGCATGGATAGCGGAACCGGATTCTTATGACCCTCTCACAATGGAGGAGGCCGAGGTCCTGAGTTCGTATATGGACAGAGGAGGCAACGTCCTCCTTGCCGGAGACCATATTGCATGGGCAGCTGACCAGCAGGGGTGGTCGGTGGTATATCCTGATGATGATATCGTTATTGTTGATGACGATTATGTGGAGCCAAAACCCCGCGAGGGGGACATCGATGTCGATATCGACGGTTCTCCCGAAGGAAGCGGATCGTCTTCAAGTTCCAGCTCACAGGAAGAACAGGATGTTCCGATAGATCCCTACGAAAAACCCGGCCAGGACGATTTCAGGAAATGGCTGTCCGAATACTTCAAGGTCGAGTATGATCAATATGTTCATGGTGGAGATATCGAGGGGACCGCAGACGATCCCATCGGGGACGGTATCAGCTTCAGAATACAGGGGGAGGAAGTGGTATGGGATCGGAGGGGTACCCATGACATCATAGGTCCGATCGACGATGCTGTATCGATCTTCACGGACGGAACCAATTCGAAAAGCGTAGGTGTCAGGTATGAGGGCGATCACAGATCGGTCTTCCTTTCCTTCAGCCTTTCTGATGTGGAGGAAGAGGAGGTGCTCGAGCAGATCGTCACAAGAACAGTTGACCATCTTTACGAGGGCTGGGATAATATCCACAACGATCCTCCGGAGCTGGAAGCAGGAGAGAACCACAGAGTGAAGATGGAGGATGGGACCTACAATTTCACGGTGATCTACTATGACGCGGAGAATGATCCTCCATCAGGAGGTGTATTCCTCGTGATCAACTCGGAGAAGCACAGGATGTCGGCGGTGGACCCTCTGGATAATAACTTCATTGATGGCAAGGAATACTTCATAGTCCTGAAGCTTGAGGACGGTTCTTTCAAGTACCATTTCGAAACCGCAAGTGCGGACCCGACCTCGGATCAAAGTTTCAGCACTAAGGAAAGCAGTAGCATTGGAATTCCTGTATTCATATCCGCTGTGGTGGTCCTTCTCTTCCTTTTACTGGTCGCCGTTATCATATTTCTCATGATAAGAAGAAGAGAACAAACGAAAAAGACGGAAGAGAAGCTAAAGGCAGTTAAAGAAAAGCACATGAAAGAAAAGGAAGAATCCCAGAAGAAGGGAGAGAAAAAGCCAACAACTCCGGTCTTGAACGGATCGAAACCCGTTACAGACCTGGAAAGTGGTACTTCGATGGAAAAACAGACATCATCAAAATGCCCGTTCTGCGACAAGGTAATACCTGCGGACGCGGATAAATGCCCCGAATGCGGTTCGGACCTTGGTGAGGGATTGGAATGTCCCAAGTGCGGAAGCCCCATCCCCGAAGGAGCAGAGAGCTGTCCAAAATGTGGAGTGAAGTTCGGATGAAAGGCAGCGGAAAGGATCGCCTTCGGATGAAAATGATCATCTTCCTTGCTTCCGTCATCCTGGCCTTTTCAGGAACGATGTTGGGAGGAGGCAGTGGCCAGACCACATCGGAAGATGATACATCGGTTGATACGAATTATCCCCCGGGTGAGATCGAATGGAAGATCGACCTGTCGGTCGGAAGTTCTGGTTACATAGGCATGCCCTGTTTCCTGGACCTGGAGGGGGACGGTTTTATCGAGACCCTTGTGATCGGCACAGCCTACGATCCGGATGACTGGTCCGAGACCACCGAGCTTCAGTGTCTGGATCACCTGGGCAATATCAAGTGGAGCTACAGGATGAAGAATGATAGGTTCTCATCGTCGGTCTCTCCCATCGTCTGTGATATGGATAATGACGGCGAGCTGGACATTCTGATCTTCGGTATAAATGGGGATTGGAGCGACCAGAGATCTTTCATCAAATGCCTTGATATATCAGCCAACCTGAAGTGGGAGGTGAACATATCGTCGGAGTGGATTAACGGCATGCCGGTAGTAGCAAATCTGGACCAGAGACCCGGTCTGGAAGTGATCGTGATCACCTGGGATGAGATCATATGCATCGATCAGGAAGGGGCTGAGATATGGTCCGTATCATCCCGGGAGCTGTACTTCTACCAATCTCCAACGATCGCGGATATCTACAACAACGGCCAGATGCATGTCATCATTCCAACCTGGAATGCATTGATCTGTTTGGACGGGGATCCCTCCGACGGAGTGGACGAGGGGGTTGCTGGGATCGAACCGTTCGATGATTCTCGCGGCGACCCAGACGTTCTATGGTTCAAGAGATGGGAGGAGGACTACTGGAAGAGGGAGAATCTGGATCATGTTTCGGTCGCCGATCTGAGAGGTGACGGAAGGCTTGAGCTCATAGCTTCAGGGGACCAAGGACAGACCATATGTTTGAATTCCGACGGAATGGTGGTCTGGGAATCCGATATCAAGGGAATGACCGGGAGCCCGACGATAGGAGATGTCGATGGCGATGGCACTCTAGAGGTCCTCGGAATGGTGAATCCTTACGAATGGGAATGGATCGATCGAGAGGATGATGGCGACGAACCAGTCACACCGGACCCATACGATTGGCGGTATCGACTTGTCTGTATCAATGGAGAGAACGGATCGAAGCTGTGGGAGTATCCGACGGACTGGGGAGGAAGGACGATAATCCTCGGAGATACCGATGGTGATGCGGACCTTGAGGTGTTCTTCTCCAGCGAGAACAATATCCTCGCCATCGACTGCGATGAGGATGGCAACGGTGAGATCGATGAGGAGGAAATCCTGTGGAAGTTCAGTTCCAATGCCATCTCGGGATGGTCCTCCACATTCCTTCTGGGTGATGTCGATCATGACGGCCAGCTCGAACTGGTCACCACAGCGGGGGAGTTGATCTACTGTCTGAGCGTCGGAGGCAAATGTCCAATGGGGACCATCGAATGGGGAAAACCGTTCTTCGACCTCCAGAACTCGAACAGGTACGAGAGCGGTTTACGGTCCGGGGTGCGGATATTTCCGGAAGACAGTAAGGATGGCGAGAAGCGTACAATGGTCAGATACGGTGAGATCGGAGAGGTCGTTTCCTTCGATATGAAGGTCCAGAACACCGGTTCCTACGATGCATATTACGGACCCTCACCGGGAGTGGATTTCAGGGAGACCTTCGACATAGGCTCGGCCTCACTTCCCCCCGGGTGGTGGGCGACATTCAACAAATACGAGGTAAGGCTCGGTCCGGAGGAGACCACCAGCTTGAGAATGGATGTTAAGGTCCCGCAGGGATCAATGCTGGATACCTCAGCGAATATCCAGGTCATAGTGAGTTCAAGGCTCGATCCATCCGTGAACGATACGCAGGAAACCGTGACCATAATAAAGGGACTATACAACATAGAGCTGACCTGTTCGGATCCCATAAGGGGAGATTCCGTACCGACGGACGATCTGCCCATCAAACCGGGGGATATCGCACTCTTTCGGGTAACGGTGACCAATCTGGGTGAAGCAGAGGATACGGTCCTCTTCATGATCGAGGAACAGGAAGGGATATCGGTGGAGGCAGTTCTTCCGACACCCAACGGACACTATTCACTCAACCTCGGGGGAGGGGAATCAAGGGATTTCCTGATATTCGCGGAAACCTCGATCGATATTCCTTCCGGTCCGATGGATTTCAATCTTACCGGATATTCCCTTGGAAATGCGAACATATCCGATGTCCTGACACTGACAGTCCTTGTGAATTCGGTACCAAGGGGTGTTCACCTTTCATGTTCCGAACCTTTCAGGATGATCAAACCTTCGGGCTCGGTCCATTTCAGGATAGCAGCAACAAATACGCTGAACAGACCTGCACAGGTTGAGCTCAACCTGACATGGAATCCCTTGAAATTTCCATGCAACATAAATACGACCTTCCTGGCGATAGAGCCGGGAAGTTCAGCCGGGATCTACCTGACAATAACCGCTCCGGACGATGTACTCGCTGATATCCTCTGCGTGGTCACACTGCGTTCTTCGGACATCATCGATCCCAGGAATTACGATATGATCAAACTATACAGTGTCGTCGAACATGTCTACGATATCGATTTCGATGTCAATGATGGTCCGGAAGCGATCGATCCAGGTTATACTGCGGTATTCCCATTATCGGTCCGGAACCTCGGTAACGGCTTCGACCACTACCGGATCGATATCGGGAACCTTTCCGGTGGATTCGGATTGTCTTTCTCCGAACCCCTTGAAACATTACATCCGGAAACAAGGGATCATCAGAACCTCTTCCTTAACATAACAACTCCAGACAGAGCTGTTGCAGGTCTCTATATGATCAATATCACATGCATCAGCGAGGGAGGGAAAGAGATCGTAGATCGATTGCAGCTGCTGGTCAGGGAGGTCATAGGGATCAGATTGACCGTGGAACCCGGAGAATCGTTCCTTTCACCTGGTTCGGAGAGGGATCTCGAAATTGCTGCCTTTAATCTTGGTAACAGTCTCAGGCAGTTCGACCTATCGATCCTGAATAAAAGGGGATTGGAGATCGAACATCCCGCTTCCATTATCCTAGTACCATACGGAGCGTGGACCGGAAAGATGAAGATCAAGGCCCCGATAGACATCGAACTGGGTCTCAGATCGATCTATCTGGCCGCTTTAACGGAAACCAACGACGGACCGTACAGTAACGACACCATGTTCAATATCACGGTCACAGGAACGGACCTGGCATGGGAAGAAGGTTCGCTTGACTTCCAGAGATCGTCAACGGACAACATAATCTCATTGAAAGGGACCGTACTCAACCTTGGAAACAAACCGGCCAGAAATGTATTGATCACCATCTACGAGAAAGGGTCCGCTGACCCCATCGGAGAGGTATTTGTGGATGTCATCTACTGGAAGAGCGAGATATCCGTCCACTGGCTGGGTGAAGGCGATGTTATCGAGATAGTTGCGGTCATCGATCCCAAAGATGCCGTTCCCGAGATCAACGAGAGAAACAACGAGGACACACTGGTGATCCGAGGGTCCAAGGAAGAAAATGGCAGATCGGATCACCTGCTGGTGATCTATTACATAATTGGGATCTTGTCCCTGCTTCTGCTTTCCATCTCCGGTGCTTTAATTGTCAGGAGGAGGAGCGAGCTTTGAAGTTGACCTCATGGCTCTCGCCTATCTTGATAGGGCTTTCCCTTGTGCTGCTATCGGGCATGATATTTCTTACCGTTCTCCCCGACAGTGAAATTAGATTGAAAGATGAGGGGAACCTTGATCCGGATACCGGAGACGGTGCTCTGGATACGGACGGAGATGGGATCTCTGACCTTGACGAGGTGTATATCTGGGGAACGGACATCACACTTCCTGATACGGACGGTGACGGGCTCCCGGACAGATGGGAGATAGTAAGGGGACTGGATCCGAGGGACAACGGGACAGGGACAGGTCCGGTCCCGGGCTCCACACAGGGGCAGGACGATAATGATACGAGGCCCTTCCCGGATAAGGATATGGGGATGAATGGCGATCCAGACGGGGACGGGTTGACCAACTTTGAAGAATATTGTGCATTGCAGGTCTTGGGATCCTACCTTGATCCGAGGAACCCGGACACGGACGGGGATGGTATGTGGGACGGGTGGGAGATGCATTACGGAATTCCCATAAACGATACCGGCAAATGGACCATAAATGCATCGAATCCTTCCGATAGTGATCTGGACCCTGACCTGGACGGATTGACTAACTTCAAGGAGTTCATAATAGGTACCGATCCGAACCTCCTCGACAGCGACGGGGACGGATTGTCCGACAGCAGGGAGGCGGTCCTGCTAGGCCTCGATCCGAACAGCCCGGACACGGACAACGACGGACTGCCTGACAACTGGGAAGTGATGTTCTCCCTCAATGCAACGGACCCGAGTGACGCAAATATCGACAGCGATGGTGACGGACTGCTCAATTACGAAGAATACGAACTGAAAGACCTGTTGGGCAACTGGACGAATCCCTCTGGTGCGGATAGGGACCATAACGGCATTCCGGACGGATTCGACTCTGACCTCGACGGCATGCCCGACGGTTGGGAGGTCGAGAATGGACTACACCCATTGAACGGAAAGGATGGGGGCCTTGATCCGGATCAAGACGGGCTCGATCTGGATGAGAACGGTATTCTCGAAGGAGCCGAGCTGTTCACGAACAGGGAAGAGTACGATGTCGCCCGGATCTTCGGTAGGTCCACCGATCCAAACGAAGCAGATACCGATGGCGATGGGTTGATGGATGGAGTGGAGATCGAGGGTTGGGAGATCATCATCAACTCCGTTCGGGAGAGAACGATATCAAATCCGCACCTCAACGATACCGATCACGATGGATTGAAGGATAAGGTCGAAAGGGAGGTGTCAGCAACAAATGCATCCATGGGGGATTCCGATGGCGATGGATTGACGGATTTCCAGGAATATCATTATCGGTTCACCTATGATAACCATTCCTACAAGACCGATCCTACGATGAGGGATACGGACGGGGACCTCCTTTCGGACATGGAAGAGGTATATCACGGTCTTGACGGATTCATAACAAATGCCTCGAATCCCGATACCGACAGGGACGGTCTTACCGATGGTGAAGAAACCCTCTTCCCTCCCAGGCCGTTCCAGGAGCAATGCGATCCCAACAAGGAGGATACCGACGGGGACGGGATGGGTGACGGTTGGGAGATGGGATCCGGAGAGAAAGGTAGTCCTTCGATAAGCCTTCTTTTCAGCGATCACATATGGGTCCATGAAAGCGAGAACAGATCATCCGGTTTCTGGAAGTGGAGGTCCTCCGGTACATGGGAGTTCCTCGGTGACGCTCCCGGACTCACGACCAACCTGACGTTCGGATGGCTCATAGACCCGACCGTCAAATGGGATGCGGACCTGGACCCTGACGGTGATGGATTGACGAACCTTCTGGAATCGGATGATGGCTGGAATATCGATCCGTTCTCGAAAGATACTGATCGGGATGGGCTCCCCGATGGCTGGGAAGTGAAATATACACAATGGAACACCGAAATGGATGGTTGGGAGCTTGATCCCTCCAATCCGGATTCCGATGGGGACGGCCGCGAGGACGGGGATGAGGACCTGGACTCGGATGGTTTCGATTCCGATCACGATGGATCGATGTCCGAATATGAAGCATTCACCAACATGGAGGAATACCTCAACGGAACGGATCCTAACGATCCGGATTCGGACAATGACGGGATGCCAGACGGATATGAGGTTTATTTCAGGGATTCCGATGAGGACGGGATGCCAGACGGTTGGGAGAGGAAGTGGTGTTTCGACCCGTATGATGACAGGGATGCAGCCCTTGATGCCGATGATGATGGTTTTGACAATAGAAGCGAGTATCTTGCCGGAACGGACCCTAGGAACGGAGGCTCCAGGTCTGGAAGCGGAGGAGGCGGGGGCACATGAGAATGAAAGTGCTCATCCTGCTGTTGGCGATCATCATGGTCACGCCTGTCCATCTGTCACGGATGTCTGAAGGTTATGATCCCCCTGTCAGAGGTGATTTCGATCCCAACGACCCTGGAGGAGCTGATCTGGATACAGATGGGGACGGTTTGAGCAACAGGGAAGAAGCGGCTCTTGGCACCAATCCGGACAAGGCCGATTCGGACAATGACGGGATGCCCGACGGATTCGAGGCATATTTCGGTCTGGACCCTCTCAGTTCTACTGGTAACAACGGGTCCGGCGGCAATCCTGATGGGGACGGTTGGACCAACATTAAGGAATACAATTACACATCACCTGACGGTCTATACCGAGGAACCGACCCATTGGATCCGAACACGGATGACGACGAATACGAGGATGATGCCACAGACCCCTTACCTCTGGACCCATATAACGGGAGATCCGCCGATACCGTCATATTCAACGTGAACTCAACAGGCCCCCGGGTCCGGTTCAGAACTTCGGTCTATGAGGTATACAATGGATTGGGTGCGGGAGAGATGTGGAGTACCGGTGAAATGGATATCGAGCCATATCGAGATGGGATCATATGGGCTTCGATCGATCAGCCCAATTCGAGTCACGTATACAACCTGACCTTCGATCCGGTGGTCGGGTCCGATCTTACTAGCGATCTGCTCCCCTTCATCGATACCGATCATCCGTTCATACCCCTTCCCCTCAATACTGAAAGGATAACAACCTCCGATCCTCCTTCATCCATGGGATTGGATGACAGATCGTTGACCGCTCATAATGTGAACTCCGGTTTCGACGTGCGGTCCTTCGAGATGATCATCAGGAGGTATCAGGTGCCGGTCGATCGGATGGAGAGGGAAAATTCCACATTGATTGGTGGGAATCTAACCTCGGTCCCTAGATATTTACAGAAGAATGGAACGTTCCATGAGGTCTTTGACCTGGCTCTGGAGATCACCGACGGCCAGGTGTCAGGATACGGAAAGGCTGCGGCTCTATCAGAGTTCCTGAACGAAAGATATGCTTATTCCGACAATCCCATGCCGGCCCCCGCCGGAAGGGATCAGATATATTGGATGACCATCGGCCAAAGGGTGGAAGGGGGTTTCGATCCGAACTCAACGGGTTACGGCGATCTCAGGTACGGGGAGGGGAACAGTATCACTTTCGCATCGTCCCTGGTGATCATGTGCAGGCTTCTGAACATATCCGCAAGGCTGGTGGTCGGTTATGATTCCAGCGAGGAGAACCAATGGAGTTCGGGATGGGTCTTCAGGGGCAGACACATGAAAGCGTGGGCTGAATGTTATTTCACCGGTCTTGGCTGGATCGAGTTCGATCCGACTCCGGGGAAACCTCCCGCTTCAGATGTCGATCCTCCGGACAAGGAGTTGGACGAGGATGCCGATGGTATTCCCGATTACATAGAGGTCGGAGACGGTTTTCTCTCCACAGATCCATGGGACCATGACAACGACGGGATCATTGACTTCCTCGATCCGGATGATGATGACGACGGGATCGAAGATATAGAGGACCAGCAGCCCTTTGACCATGATAATGATGGGCTCGATGATGGTGCCGACCCGGATGATGATAACGATGGTGGACCGGATCATGAGGTATTTGACATAGATACGGACGATGACACGATCCCTGATAACCTTGATGACGACAGGGACGGGGACGGTGTTACCGACATCTCGGATGTGAGCGAAGGCGGCACTCTTCCATGGGGCGATCCAACCTCCGAGCCGGTGCACTGGAGGAATATCACGGATGACCTCGACAAGGACGGGATCCTTAACGAAGCTGACAGGGACCAGGATGGCGACGGCATATTCGATGCATTCGATATGGATGACGATAACGATGGTGTTTTGGACCCGGATGATGTGGATGATGACAATGACGGAACACCTGACAGTCTGGACCTGGATATCAACAACGACCTTGATGATGATCAGATCCCCAATGAAGAGGATAGCGATGATGACGGGGACTGGATCGACGATGATCTGGACCCCGACGATGATAACGATGGGATCTGGGATTGGTTCGATCCCGATGACGATAACGATGGAATACCGGATATCAAGGAAAGGAGCTGGGGAGGAACTCCGTATCCGGACCAGGACGGGGACCTGGACGATGACGGGATACCAAATGAGGAGGATCCGGACCTCGATGACGGTTCGGGAAGAAGAAGGGACGATGATAACGATGGGATCATCAATATCATGGACACGGATGATGATAATGATGGGATCGCGGACCCCTTTGATCTTGATACGGACAACGATCTGGACAACGACGGGATCGTGAACGAGCTCGATCCAGACATGGACAATGACACCTTCTTAAACGGTGTGGACCAGGACGATGACAATGACGGGATACCGGACGTATACGATCAGGATCGAGACAATGACGGCAACGGGAACCAGCCCGGCGAAACATCCGATCAGGACCTTTACCCTTTTGACCACGATAATGACGGGATACCGGACCTGATGGATGATGACAAGGACGGAGATGGAAGGACCGACAGCGATGGTGATGGAAAGGAAGATGTCGGGACATCGGACCATGACCATGATGATGACGGTACGCCGGATGATGAGGACAAGGATGATGACGAGGACGGTGTGACCGATCTCGATGAGATGGATCTTTTTCCCAGATTGATGAGGACGAACTCCACCAATCCGTGGGACCACGACAACGATGGTGTTCCGGATGATGAGGACCCCGATGATGATGATGATGCAAGGGAGGAAGATGATGCTGATGGGGACAGGGAGGAGGAGGGCTTTTCCACGTCTGACTGGGATTCGGATAACGACGGGATCCTTGATCGGGACGATAAGATACCCACCCGGGTTTCGGTGGAAGCACCGAACATCACTTATCTGGGGGAAAAAGTGGAGGTCACCGGTTCGATCATCTTAACGGATGGAAGTCCAGGAAGCAAGCTGATAGTCAGCGTTCATATCAATTATACCATAAGGAACAATACCGGAGCTGTAATTTTCAGCGAAAAGGCGATCTCATCAAACCCGATCCAGGCAGACAGTAGAGGCAATTTCTCGCTGTTCATGTATCCTTTCTATCCCAATCTGGACGTGGGACCGAACACTACTTACTCGGTCATAGCCGAGGTACATGATCTGTTCTATTACAAAGGATCATGGTCATCCCCCTCCCCCCTTGAGATCCGATCGAGGACATCGATCACCATCATAGCCCCTGGATCGATCATTTCGGGGGAGGAGCCTTTGAGGTTGAAGGGAAGTATCGGATACAAGGGATCGACCAGAGGGGTATCTTCGGCGAACCTGACGATATCGTTCCTGGGAAGGGATCACCCTTTCGTTAGGAGCAATGCAACCGGAAAACTGGACCTACAGTACGATCCTTCTGCCGATATGTTCAGATATTATGCCGGAAACGATAGGAACGCCACTATAGACGTTGGAGACCATGAGGTCTCGATCAGCTACCGACCTGACGTTCTCGACACTTCGATGGAATACCAGAAATACCTCGATCCCGCCTCGGTGACGGTCTCTATCAGGGTACTCCACAGAACCTCCATTACCGCAAATGTCACGTTGCTAAATGGAACCATTCGCGAAATGGGGGTGGAGGGGTTCATTGAGGTGGTCGTGGGAAGCTCTATATTGATTAGAGGGACCTCCAACGAATCCTGGGCGGGGGCGAAGAATCCACTGGTCCTGAAGATAGGTAAAAGAGAGCTGACCGTGGTTCAGCCGCTATCCGACGGCAGGTTTGCCGCCTCCGTATTCTTCGATCCTTCAAATTTTGAAGCGGGAGAGGAGGTTCTATCACTATCCTACATAAAGAAAGAGTTCTTCTTACCCGTCAATACCATATCGATCCCTGTAAGGACCATCGGCATACCTGCATTAACGAATGTCAACAGTGGGAAGGTTTACCGAGGCGAAGAGGCCCTCATCTCTGGTCGTCTGATCTCCAACGTGGGTAAGGGGATACCTTTTCAACGGATCAGCATCGTGTGGAGCGATATCTATCAGTTCTATACGGATACCGACAGTGGTGGATGGTTCACGGGGTATTACATGATCCCCAGGGATCATGAAATGGGGTCCGTCCATGTCGATCTTTCATACACTGGTTCGGATATCTATCTTCCGACCGGCTCGAACACGACATTCCAGGTGGTCTCCGGCTCCATGGTCGAGGTCGCCTATCATACATCGGTGGTTATGAGGGGAGAGAACGCCGATCCTTTCATTCTCAGGGGGAGACTCACGGACGATAACTCGACACCGGAAGACGATATTGGCCAACCACTCGGTGGAATGATGGTCCACCTGATCGAGGACAGGACCATCATTGCAACCGAATCCACCGATAGTACGGGCATTTTCATGTTCAGTTTCAACATGCCTGTCACTCAGGCCCTTGGCAATCACACGTATCAGATCATCTTCAACGGGTCCGACGGATATCTGCAAGGAAGGTCCGATGAAGTGCATACGGCCGTCATATCGGCAACTTTCATGTCCATCAAGGATTGCGAGGTCGTCCTTGATACCGGGATCGACGATGACAGGTTCGATCCGAAGTCTTTCAGGATCACCGGCAAGCTGACCGATGATGTTGGTGAGGGAGTTTTCCTCGCGGATGTGGCCATATCTATAGAAGGATTGGGACTTTCCACAATCGTTCAAACCGATTCCTTCGGCGGCTTCTCCAACAGGTTCACGATCAATGAGCATGTTCTGGGTAACTTCATACTCAATGGCTCATTCCCGGGCACCCCCTACAGGTACCTGCCCTCATATGCCAGGTCCAATATTACCATATCAACATTCTCCATACTCGATATGGAATTACCGGAATTCCAAAAAAGGAATTCATCGTATCAAATTTCGGGAAGATTGCGTACCGCGGGAGGATCGAACCTACCGGATTCAGATATCATAATTGGAACGGGGATAGAGGTGCTATGTTCGATACGATCGAATTCGGAGGGAATCTTCAGCTTCGATATGGACATTCCATTGACGAGAGATGTCGGGACTATGAGATTATGGGCATCATACTCGGGAACGGAATTCATTGTAGGTTTGAACTCGACACGTTCAGTTGATGTGAAGGCGACAACCGTCATAGTACCTATCGATGTACCGGTCAGCGGTGCTTCGTCATCCACCGTGAAGGTGATCTTCCGTCTCGTTCTCGATAACGGTTCCAGCATGGTTGAAAAAGAAGTGGCGGTCGAGATGGAAGGTGGTATTGTCTCGACGATAACAAATGACACAGGGATCGCCGTTATCGAGATTCCCCCCATGAACGATACATCCCTCAACAGATCGTACCGGGCGATGTTCAATGGAACGAGGTTCTACCTCCCGAGCGAATATGAATTCCGGATGGACCGAATAAAACCTCAGCGCATCGATAGGGATAGCTATCTTCTGGAATCGCTCATAACTTCCATCATCGCCATTGCGCTTTTGGTTCTTGGGGTGTTCGCAGTGCTCAGGAAACGACTGATAAAGGCAAGGGTATCAAAGGAAGAAAGAAGAACGGTGCCAAGACAGATGATCCATCCAAGAAGCAGGAACGTTGCTGAGGTATTCAAAGCCTACAGAGAGTATTCCAGATCCATGAAAGGACTCGGAGTTCCCATGTCCGAATACAATACTGTAAGAGAGGATGACGAGCGAGCTAGATCCAAAGGGATTGCTGCAAATACGAGGAAGAAGATGGGTCTTTTGGATATATTCGAGGTTGCAAGGTATTCCTTGCTCGATATTCCCGATGAAATGGTGGTCACCGCACAGAACGATGCTAGATCGGCAGCGGATCTTCTAAGGGTGAGGGAGGGCGAGGATAGATGAGGTGGTTTTGGGTGATCATTACCATCTTCTTGTTTGTCTTATCGGCAGCTTTGATCGTTCCAGTTATCCTGAAAGGAGAGGGGAGTGACGGGTTCGATCCATACGGGGATGACTGGGATGATACCTCGGAGATAAGGGAGGCCCTCAACACTGGAACACGGACGATATTTTCCTCGCCATTATATCTCCCGGATATTGATGATCCTGGTAGGACCATGCTGATTATCACCGGGGTATCCAAGGAGTATTCCGGTCCTGAAGTTGATGCCGTGATAGAATTCGTGGATGATGGGGGCAAGCTTCTTGTCGCCTGCGATAACGACGGTGTAAATGATATCGCGGACCATTACGGAGTCAGGTATTTTGATCATGATCTCCTGGATCCATCGTTCATGGATGGGGGGAAAGGCAATATTAGCGTTTTCGGTCTGAACGCATCCATCAACGGACGCAATTATTCGGTCATGCTGAATTCACCGGTCGGACTTGAGGTGGATGAAGGTGATATTCTATGTCAGAGCAGCACCAGCTCCTGTGTAGATCTCAATGACAACATGTTGAGAGACCTCGATGATAAGGGCGGACCGATACCTGTGATCGTCGCATCGGTAAGGAACCCCAATGGAGGATCTGCCGTTTTCATATCAGCATCCTCTGTGGTCACCAACCAGGGCATGGAGCATGATGAGAATAAGGATTTGATCATGGGATTGGTCTCGTTGATGTTTGAGGGAGATGGGGGGCCTGATGAGGTCATTTTCGACATCTCCAGGAGATCCACCGAGAGGGAAGAGGGTCTCCTTGCGACCACTTCCTATCAGGTCCGGCTCATTTCAAGCTTACCAATATTTACGATCTCCATCTTCATAATATTTGCCGTGACATCACTGTTATGGTGGTTCGGCAATCCCCGGCCGAGAGAATACTCTCAGAAGGACCTCCTTGACCGGATCGACAGGAAAGAGGTCGGAGAAAAGGAGATCACTGCACTTGCCAGACAGCTCCTTGTGAACCGTATCTCCGGATCCCGTAGATTGATGGACCAGGAGGGGAAGCTGACTTCCGACGATATGAAAGAGTGTGTATTGAATTGGGACAGGCAAAAGGCCATGGATGTTCTCGGAGATGAGGACATGGCCGAGCTACTCCTACATAACGAACTGAGTCAGGATAGAGATACTATCGAAAGAATCATCAGGTGGTCTATAGATGAACAATGAAAACAGAGAGGTTGTAATGCCGGTGCGAAGAAAACCGGTGCAGAATGCCCAAGCAGGTATTAAGCAGACAGGAGCGGCTCGAACAAGTACCGATACTAAAGATGCGGCACAGAGGGATCGATTCGCCAGCAAGATCGGCCTTTTAAAAAACGAGGTCAAGAAAGCCATTATCGGGAAGGATGAGGTCATCGAAAGGGTGCTCGTGGGTTTCCTTGCAAATGGGAACATCCTTATCGAGGATTTTCCGGGTCTGGCAAAGACCCTGCTCGCAAATACTCTTGCGAGAGCGCTTGGATGTGATTTCAAGAGGGTACAATTCACTCCCGACCTCCTTCCCTCGGATATCACCGGGACCAAGATCTTCAACGAGGCGACCGGTGAGTTCGTTTTTGAAAGAGGGCCGCTCTTCACCAATATTCTGTTGACCGATGAGATCAACAGAGCCCCTCCTAAAACCCAGGCGGCTCTGTTGGAAGCCATGCAGGAAAGACAGGTCTCGATATCGGGTGTTACATATGACCTTCCCAGACCCTTTATCGTGATCGCAACCCAGAATCCCATCGAGTACGAAGGGACCTATCCTCTGCCAGAAGCCCAATTGGACAGGTTCATGATGAAGATGGAGGTCGGGTATCCAACCCCTGAGGACGAGGAGGAGATACTCAAACGGAGGATGGAAAGGAAAAAGGATGAAGTGGACATCAACGGGTTGTTCACCCCCGCAGACATTCTTGAAATGCAGATGGCGGTCGAGAACGTCTTCGTTGACCCCTCTCTTCGAAGATACATCGTGGATATAGTCAATGAAACGAGGAAGGACCCGAGGATCTTTGTCGGGTCCTCTCCCAGAGGTTCTCTTTCCCTTCTTAAACTTGCAAGGGCCAGAGCATTGATCGAAGGCCGCTCTTACATCATTCCAGATGATATCAAGGGGATCGTTGGCTCCTCGCTATCCCACAGGATCATTCTGAAACCGGAATTCCTGATAAAGGGAGTGAAGGGGACCGACATCATAAGGGAGATACTGGGAAAGGTTCCGGTCCCCAAGGTGGAGAATTATGTGGACTAAGAAGGGCCAGTTCATGGTCATACTCGGTGCGGTCCTCATACTATCGGGGCTTGCAAGGAACAGCTACCTCACTGCCCTCGCAGGGATGATCATGGCTGCTGTGGTGATGATATCCGCTATCTTATCCACTGCCAGCAAGATCCTGACATACATGTCCAGATCAAAAGGGGGAGGCGAGGGGGTCACCAAAGGGATAAGGTTCAGCCGGGTCCTATCATCCAACAGGATCACAGAGGACGACACACTGAGGATCAGACTGGACTTTGAAAACCTGACAAGGGGACGGAGAATGTTCGAGGTCATGGACGTTCTCCCCGAACATCTCGTTCCTGTCTCCGGCCGTAATGGGGGGGAGGTAAGACTCCCTGGCCGCGGCGCGGGATCGATCGAATACGAGGTGAAAGGGCCCGTAAAAGGTTTCTATGAGATCGGTCCGGTATTGATGAGAGAGACCGATGCACTCAGATTCTTCTATGATGAAAGCGAGGTCGATTCGAAAAGCCATCTCAAAATATATCCGCGCACCTTCGATGTTTCCAATATAAGACTGAAGAGCAAGATCCCGAAACTTTATGCAGGGAGCACTCTGATCAACAAACCTGGACATGGAACGGAGTTCTTCTCGCTGAGGGACTACGTTCCTGGTGACCCCTATAAGGATATTGATTGGAGGTCCTATGCCAGGACAAGAAAGCTGATGGTCAGGGAACACGAGATGGAGGCAGTGATCGATCTTGCCCTGATAGTTGATTACAGGAAAGGGACCGGATACGGCCGGCAATTGAACAACCTGCACCTTGCATCCGCGAGGGCTGCCGCCTCCATCACCGAACATCTCACCCGGAGAAGGGATAGAGTGGGTCTTACGATATACGGGGAGAAGGTCATCCATCTTCAGAGGAGCAGCGGTTCTAAGAACCCGGACAGGATCCTCAACCGTTTGGCAGGAGAGGAGACAAAGGGTGAAATATCACTTGCTGAGGCAGTAAGCACGATAATTCATGACATAAGAAAAGGGATGCCAGTCGTTGTGATAACTTCAATGGAAGGAGATGAAACGGTATACGACGGTTTGAAGAAGCTCCGGGCTTACGGTTGCGATGTCACATTGATCGTCCCTTATACGGATGATGTCGAACTGTACGATGGCGAAGAAAGGGATCTCCATGATCGACTGATGAAGGAATACAGAATGACCAGGATCAGCGTCATATCGGGCCTGGGTGTCGTTGTCGTCGAGTGGAATATAGAGGAACCCCTGAACCAGGCAATAGCAAGGGCATTTGGAGGAGGGAGGTTCAGATGAAGGATGCAAGGACCGTTCTGTTATCCACTGTACTCGTTTCCCTTACCATTGCATTCATTTTGGTCAGCCTCTGGTTCATGCGTAACGATGCGGATTGGAAATGCTTCGCGATCCTGATCGCAGGAATGGCCATCGGGGTCGTCGGGTCCGTTTTGTCCTTGACCAAGTGGAAGAGGGCCTCAAGACCCATATCGGTCATTGTGTTCATTCTGATCTCTCTGTCATCGGTCCCGGGGAATACCAACCTCATTCCGTCAATATCAAACGGGGCAGGTGATCTCTGGATCGGAGCAGGTCTGCTTGGAGGAGCCGTGATACTGCTCGTGCTATTCTTGGAGATATCATGGACGATACCTTCCATGGGAAATGGGACTAAAGGCAGGTATCTGGGATCCTATCTTCTTTCCCTGGTACCGATCACAACATTAGCTGCGGTATTTCTTGCAGGATCGTCGACCCTCGTTCATATAGCAATGAATGCACTTCCAGACCGTCTTTTCAATTCCTTGGAGTCGGGATCGGTCGTCCCGCTGTTCATCCTCGGGTCAGCCTCGTTGGTTATCCTGTTGGTCATTTTCACGGTAGAGGTCCTCATCTTGAAATTGATAAAGACCTGATCCATGGTTTCTTGATAAGCCACCGGTCCGGTAATATCCTCCTTCGCGAGAGAACATGCTTCTGGATAAGATCGGAGGGTCTTGCCAGGATATTCTCTGCTTTCATGGACCTGATAAGGGAAAAATACTTGTGAGATCGATCAACCGAAAGAAATGGACCTTAACCATTAGTAGAATGGGCCGACCCGAGTCCTATACTGCCCCAAGGCGAGTCTTTTTGGTGGATCCCCCACCGCCTCGAAAAACATGGAGGCTCTTCTTTTTAAACTCTATGAAGAAGAATGCGGTTATGACCGGTACGGCCATGATCGGGATGATCTCGGAGATCCTCAACCTTTCATGGTGGCAATGGTGTCAGCAAGGTCCTCGCATTCCAATTCCCATCTTTTGATCCTCTCTTTCCCTTCCTTGCATACCATTGATGCAAATCCCTTGGCCTCTTGTGACCTGTTGCAAAACGAGGATACGGTCTCGATCGCTCCTTTAATGATTGCATCGACCCCGATGCCGCTTCTGGTGGCGATCAGCCGCAGCTTTTCGGAAGCGACCTGCCTGACCTGGCCCTGGAACAAATGCCTCATTGCAATAAGGTCATACACATCTTTGAAACGCTCCCTACCGAAAGCACCGACATTGCACACGGTAAGTATCTTGTCTGCGAACAGGTCCCCGGGGCTCTCCATTGGAACGGTGATGTTCGTTTTCGGTCTTTCATATTCATGAATGAAGAAGTCTGGATGTCTGTGCAAGGTTTCCATAGCGGGCATCCAGTGGTTCTTGTAGTTCACCTGTATCCGGATGCTCCTGGACATCACTCGCCGGTTGCCGACGATTTCGAACTCGCCGAACCTGGACGGCATCCTTCGTGTGAAACTGATAGTGCCCGAGTATTTGTCATGAAACTCGTAGTTCAGGGTCCCGAACTCAATGTCCTGGATGCTGCAGGACCGGTCCTCGGATGTGATGCCCTCATTTATTGCAAAAAGGTATTCTTTCAAGGCAAGCGGGTTCTGGATATCCGTGTTCATGTCAATATCGACCGACGCTCGCTGTTGTGGATACGGGATGTAGCATTGAACGCAGGTGCCCCCCTTCATGATCAAATGATCATACTCTTTGAGGATCCCGAGCGTGTCCTCGAGCCAGAACACGGTCTCGACCAATCTTGCTGGAACTCCTGATGCGGCCTGGATGTCACGAAACCTCTGGAATGTCATCTGGTCTTTGGACCATGACCTTACTATAGAGAGTATCCTGGTCTTTTCGTCCCTGTCGAATATCATCTTCATCCTATCACCGCGTTCAAAACCAGATCGCAATCGTGCAGGTTCGCCTCGTTGTCGCGTCCCAAAGCCTCTATCCATTCAGGTATCTGTATCGATGTCCTTCTAGAGAACCGGAGCAACGTCGCTGCCATGTTCCCTGTCATGCCTGCGTTTTTTGCTATCTCCATGAGTCTTTGAAGGTCGATATCTCCTCCCATCATGTTCTGGAGAAGTGCCAGGTGAGCTCCGTAGCTCGTGCAATCCCCATGGATGAAGGTTTCTATCTGGCCGCGCTCGACGGTAGCTGTCCATACCTCAATACCGTGGATACGGTCCCTGGTCATGTCCAATGGCATCCTGTCAAGGTTCAAAGGAATGATCTCGATACCGGAGATGTTCTCGATCGCTTTTATCCGGGTCCTGTCCCTCTCCGTCAGATCCCGTATCTGGATGAGGATCGTGTCCGAGACGTAGTCGATGGGTGTTATCGTCCGAGCTGCTGCCTGGAAGCCGCCTATGTAGTACCTGTTCCCGAACAGAATGTCCAACCTGTGTAATACATCACCGATAAGGTTCATATAGTGGTCGCTCGCGAGAATAAGGTTGGTTAGGTCGTCGAGGTAAGGGAATTCCGGGTCCAGTCGAACCTTCTTGCCTTTCTCGGTCAGAACTCCTGCTCCTATCAGTTCCTCTATCTGTCGGTACGTTCCGTGCTTGCTGCCACTTATCTCCGTTGCCAGGCCGTTGCGGCTCGCTGGGCCTGACGTTATGATGAAATGAAGCAGTCGAACCTTGGTCCGGGTGCCGAGGACGGTCTCCATCGGATGCATGATACTTGTATGCGAGTTGCGGGTTATATATTTTACCATAAATGGTAAGAAATTTAAAAGTTTACCAAAAATGGAACGTGAGGCTTATCTGGTCTTTAATTGAAGGGCCAACCCGGACCATCATATAAAAACAAACATAAAATGCTATCTGTTATTATGCTGGCCAATAGTTTTTCGTTATTGAGATCGGGTTGGAAGAGAACAATGAGAGATCGATCCCCAACTTCTTCAATTATCCAATAATTATAAACGAAAGTGGGCCAACCCGGATTCGAACCGGGGACCTTCCGGTTATCAGCCGGATGCTCCACCAAGCTAAGCTACTGGCCCGGAGAAATTGGGGAACTGCGATATCACCAATTACTTATTAAGGTTTTTTATCCCGACGGAGAAGAGACCGCGCGCTCCTTCATCTGGACCTTGCCCTTCTTCCTCATATTATCGAGCATCCCCTTTAACTGGGTCCTCTTGAAGTAGACTACGACCGCAACCGCAGCCAGAACAACCAGCACCAGGAATATCAGCAGCCAGCCCAGACCTCCTTCCTTCTCGGGGGGCTCCTCACCGGCATTTGGATCCCTCACCTCACCCAGATCGTAATAATATTCCGTAAGGTTGATGTTGGTTCCCTCCACACGATCCCCGAAAGGTTTCCAGTACGCGAACTGGGCATGATAGTCCTGGGGGGGGATAATGAAGTCACCCTCCGGGAAGGACAGGTTCAGGGACATCGTGAACTCGGCCCTGACCTCCTTGTACTGGGTCTCCCTGAACCTCTCGCCCAGGTTCCAGTCGATCCCCTGGCCCTGGACGTTGAACGACCAGTAGTTACCGGTGGGAAGCCCCGAGAGGGATATGACGTCGAACCTTGCGTCCTGGAGAGGTGATCCTGTCTGGGTCCAATCGCTGTTCCCGTCCCCGTCCCAGTCGATGGTCGCAAAAAGTGATACGACGCTCTTCTCATCGGTATTCCAGGGGTCGAATGTGAAGCGGACCTCCAGCTCGGAGGCGGTCTCGGGGATGTAGACCATCTTTGAGGTGTCATGGTTCATGGGAATGATCTGGTTCGTCTGGTTGGAGAAGCGGCTCCACTCGCCGTTCCAGGCGGAGTAGAGCTTATTGGTGCTCACCGTCTTCTCCCTGACCTTCATGGTCCCGTCGTACTGCTCGATGGCATGCAAGACGCAGATGTCGGGGTTATCGGCCCTGCCGTCACCGTCGAAGTCCCTTTCCCTGAGCTCCTTCAGCGTCAGAGCGATCCCTATCGCCCTGTCCACCTGAACGAGACCGAAACCCTGGGAGAGGTCAAAGGGCTCCCCGTTCCATCCTATCGAGTAGTTCTGAGGGATGTTATTGCTGGCCAGGGGCTCGTTACCATCTGACGGCTGGACGTACCTGGCGGAGGCTTCCAGTATGAGCTCTACCTCGTGGACCCGGTTGCGGGAGTCATTCTGCCAGCCCGCATCAAGTTTTGCCTGCTCTGCCTCCTCATAGATATCGGACATCCTCAATCCGGGGTACGCCTGAAGTATCAATGCTGTGACCCCTGCGATGTGAGGGGTTGCCATGGAAGTTCCGGAAATGGCGAAGTAATAGGGATCGATGTTCGAAAGCCCGCCGGCGCTCTGCTTGGTCATCATCGAGATAAAGGTCCTCCTTGCTGCTGTTGACCATATGGACACTCCAGGCGCTCCCACATCGGGATATGTGGTGAGAATGCCCACCTGCCCCCTTGACGAGAAGCTTGCGACGCCCGATCCGTCCCTCTCGAAGGCTGCTATTGCGATGTTGGAAGGAACATTGCCGTATGGGTTCGTCTGGATATCTGTACCGTCCCCTCCCGAGTTCGAGGCAGCGAATATGATGAGAACATTGTTCTCGAAGGTTAGCTTCTGGGAAAGTATGGATATGGTATCCTGAGGATCGTAATCTCCGGGGCCCGGCCCCCATGAATTGGATACGACCCTGATGGGGTCGTCCCACTCATAGGTATGTCCGGGTTTCGAATGCTCATAGACCCATTCCAGTGCACCCACGGCATTGAAGATCGATACCGCTTCCCCCGTTGAGAGTCCGATCAATTTCGCACCGACCGCCACACCCGCCCTCGCACCGGCCGAAGCATCACCGTTCCCGGCAACCGTACCCGCACAGTGTGTGCCGTGGCCAGAGGATGTGTCGCCGTTCTCCACCTCCCTCCAGACACCGTCGGAATCGGATTTGTAGTTCTTGATGACCTTCTCTCCGTAATCGAGGTCAGGATGCCCCGCATCGATACCGGAATCAAGAACCACCACCGTCACTCCCTGTCCGTCGATGGCTGGGTATTCCTTGCCGACGGAATCGACAATGGGTGAGTTCCAGACCTTGGTGGCATTTATCACGGTGGTGGTCATCTCCATGAGGAACTCCATCTCGAAATTGTGCTCTATCCATAAGGTGTCGGGATACCTGGCGATGCTCTCGATGGCTTCTCGGTCCCCCTTTGCATAGATGGCAGGGAGAACGCTGGACACCCTTAGGACCTCGAAACCGGCATCCTTAACGGCTTCCATGTCCTGCTCCGAGATGGGAGGCTGGAACTGTATGATGACCTCGAGCTCCTCATCCGGGCCTTCTGTCCCGATCGCTCTGATGACCGAGGGGTCCATCTCGGTGGAGGTGTGTTCGAGTCCCTGGTACCAGTATTCCATATCAAGACCGAAAGGGATCTCGTCGGGTCGGCCTTCGGCCGACAGGTCGAGAACCGCGAATACGCTGACCAGGGTCAATACGATCGTCACTATAACTGCCACAATGGATCGGGATCTCATCTCGAATGCCCCATTACAGTACTGTGACCCCCGATATTGGAGATACCAATAAAGGTTCCGGTTGAAATTACGAAAGGATCCGCCCGTTGGAAGGTCTCATTGACCAGGACCGGACCTCAGCGAGGATACTATACCCCTGGCAACGGTGGGGTTTATCCCCTCTATCATCACAAGGTCCTCGGGTATAGCTTCCGAGAAATCGCTCCATTCACAATACCCGGCATCGAAGAGGTTCTCGGCCTTGTCCCTGCTGATGTGGAACCGGTCAATGTAAGCCTTGATCATCGAGTCCCTCTGTATGGGGTCCCTCTCATCGATGACCGAACCCTGGAACACTGCCTCTTCTTCATGGACCATCGTCTCTGCCACTCCATCCTCCCTGGGCGACCTCTTCTTCCGGTTGATCAAGTAGAATGTCAATGCGAAGATGAAGGCGAAGGAGAACACCGTGGCACCGACCCACGCTGCGAAATCCCTGGTGACGGCTCCCGCTATCCCTCCGATGATCAGTGCGGTCCCGATTATCGCGAGGACCCATTTCGGCTTCATCTTGACCCCTTCTGTACTAAAACCCCGGATTATTTAACACTGTCGAAACAAGTCTACAAGAAAATTCCGGGAAAGTGGCTATATCCTATAACGATGTTCCACATTGCCGGTGGTGGTTTAATGACAGGTGACCTGAACTTCGGTACCAACATCTCATACGGCTGGGGGATCTTCGAACAGCTTGAACGAATGGTCCCGGAAGGTGATACCGTTCTTGTGCTCGGGCGGGGATCTGCAAGGGCTCTGCGCCTCGAGGAGAGGATCAGAGAGCGGATCACCGGGAATGTGGATGTTTTCGCCGGGGTCGAACCAAATCCCCGATCCAGCACGGTCGAGGAAGGATCACGCTTCATCAAGGACAGGAGACCGGATATCATCATCGCCGCCGGAGGCGGTTCGGTGATGGATGCCGCCAAGTTCATGGCCGTGATGGCGCGGCATGGCGGTGCGGTCCTTGATTATATCGAGGGCACAATGGTCCCGCCGGACAGCGGATACCCCGTCTATGCCGTACCGACCACCCCCGGAACATCCTCGGAGATAACCCCGTTCTCGGTGGTGACCGTTCCGGAAAGGAACAACAAGTTGGGGCTCAGGCACCCCGCGATCTACCCGAAGAAGGCCATCATTGACCCGGCCTTGACAGTTGGTCTGCCGAAGGTGCAGACCGCTGCCACGGGGTTGGACATACTATCGCACGCGGTGGAGAGCTACTGGTCGAAGAACTCAACTCCACTTACCCGGCAGTTCTCCCTGAACTCGGTAAGGCTCCTGAAAAGACACCTCGAGAAGGCTTACGGCGAGGGGGGTGACCGCGAAGCAAGGGAAGGTGTTTCCCTTGCAAGCATATTCGCGGGATTGGCATTCTCCAATACCGGCACCACCATCTGCCACGCCATTTCTTACCCGATAACCTTTGACACCGGGCTCCCTCACGGGATGGCATGCGCCCTCACTCTGGGGCCGATGTTCGAGCTTCTCGTCGAAAAGGAGGTCCAGGACATGGAAGAGCTTGCGGAGGGTTTCGGATCGACGATCAGCACGTTCAGGGAGGACCTTGTTTCCTTCATGAAAGGCCTGAACGTTCCCACGACCCTGTCCGGGATAGGATTCACCGGAGGAGAACAGAGGATAATGGCAGCAGGCATGGGCAATTTCATCAGGAACTTCACAGTGGAGGTTTCCGAGAACGATGTCATGAGGATCGTTCGAGATATCGACAGGTGACCGGCCCCGGGAACGAAAGTTAATTATCGATTCGCCCCATCCCCTGGAGGGGGAGAACTTGGAAGGAAACATGGAAGGACCCGAGCTCTGCACCGTCTGCAGGGAACAGCTGAATGGCCCGGATGACCACGGGTTCGGCGGTGCCCCGGTATGCAACTCCTGTAAAGCGAGATTGAACCTAGAGGAGATGGACACCACAAGGTCCGATGAGAGGCTCCATGATATTATGGAAACCCAGGGGCAAGCCGTTCTGGGAGAGTTCCTTGCCCTGGCAAGGACGGTCCCCCGGGAATATGGATGGAATATCCTGGCGATCGTTGGAAGGATATCCGACGATATCAAGGATGAGCGGACAAGGTCGATGGTCGAGAACTCCACCATCCTATGCGGACTGACCGTGGTCCGATCAGGGGAGGGGGAGGAAGCTGTTGATCCTGGACTGCTTTCCCTTTTCCTTGTGCTCGGCCAGGTGATCGACCTATCCATAATGAGGAGGGTTGTCATCGACGGCGGTCTGAGGATGTCCAACAAGCTTGACGAGATGATACTCATAGGGGAGCACAACAGGGTCCTTTTTGACCTGCTCACGGAGATCGACCACGGCGAGGACCCGCAGAAGGAGCTCATACTGGCCTCCTGCCTGGAACGCATCATCTGAACGATCCCGAGGATCTCAGGAGGACGACCTGGGGGCCTTACGGGACCGAGACCGTATCATTCAACCTAAAAGTTATTGTATCGAGACCTGATTGGGTCGGTATGACCCCAGTTTGGGAGGACACGTTCGACGCAGCGCAGAAGAGGACAGAGGACACCAGAAGGAAGATGTTCATAGACTCCATCAGGGAAAAGATCCCTGCCATCGACCCTTCCCTGGCGTTCCTGACCCCTACCGAGGTCGCAGATGCCATGGTCTCGAACGAGACCATCGTTGCCTATCATGACAGGCTCAAGGGATATGAAGCTCCCGGCGGAGATCTGGCCCTCCTCTTCCCTGACACCGATCACAAACCATGGACAAAAGGGGGGACCGACGCTCTGAGCTACAGGAACCTCCACACCTCCCTCAAGAACCTGAACCTGGAGGAGAGGATACACCTGTTCACCATCTCACCCATGCTTGGTATCGTGCCATCAGAATGGTATGGCACCATGCCCATGTACGATTGTTCGGGGGTCCAATCTTTCATGGTGAAGAGAAGAGGGCTCACCTGGAATGCGGATGATTTCAGGAGGGTGGTGTCCATGTCCGCCGATCTGATGGTCGATTTCCTTCGAAGGAACCATTCAAGATATTCCAGGTGGCACATCATCTACAGGGACCCTTCGGTCCACCAGAGGATCCTGGAGAGCGTCATGGACAAACAGCCCTTCTCCATCTGGCCTCACACCTCGAAGAGGTCGCTTGCCGATTCCTACCTCACCATCAGATCCATTATCAAAGAGATATCCGAAGGTTGATGGGACTTGAAAGAAGATATGAACCAGGACGAAGAGATCCCCAAACTCTTCACCGGCCCCCCCCTCAGGACCTTGTTCGGAAGGGTGGTCTCCCCCCCGGGAAGGGGCTCGACTTCCGATCATGAGAAGAGAGAGAGAGCGGCCCGGTTGGTGGAGCAGATCGTATCCGGGCGCTTCATCATAGAAGATAGGAGGTTCGACGAGACGGGCATCTTCCTCAGGGTCAAGCTGGACCCGCTGATCAGTGAGGAAATGTTCGACGATGTCAGGCGCAAGTTGAAGAGGTACGGTCTGTACCCGCGTCTCGTTACGGAGGGGAAAAAAAGGTTCATCATCGTTTACCCCCTCCCCGCAAGGAAGAAGGGGAGGAGCACGGTGAACCTCGTCCTGCTGATAGCCACCATCATCACGACCGTCTGGGCAGGTGCGATACTCTGGCTTTCCAGGACACGGGAGGTCACTTCGGTGGGGGACCTCTTCGGGGTGCTCCTTGACCCAATGGACCTGTTGATGGGGGGCTTGACGTTCGCCCTTCCCCTGCTGCTCATCCTGGGGACGCATGAGCTGGGGCATTACTTCGCCTCAAGGAGATATGGCATCGATGCAACGCTGCCCTATTTCATTCCCATACCACCGTTCATATCACCTATAGGCACTTTCGGCGCCCTCATCTCGATGAAGGAACCCATCTCCAATAAGAAGGCACTCATAGACATCGGGGCTGCAGGACCCATCGCGGGTTTCATCGTGGCGATACCCGTCACGATCATCGGCCTCCTCCTCACGAAGGCCTACCCGGTATCGTTGAGCCTCGCGACCGGGGACACCGTGATGATAATAAATCCGCCTCTGCTCTTTCACGGCCTCATGGCGGTCCTGGGGGTCTCCGATGAGGGGGTCCTCTTTCCCACGGCCTTCGCTGGCTGGCTGGGTCTTTTCGTCACCGCATTGAACCTTCTTCCCGTGGGACAGCTCGACGGGGGTCATATCATAAGGGGTGCTCTCGGGGAGAGGTCCAGGTATGTATCGACGGGTGCGATGGTCCTGATGGTCATGCTCGGGGTCGTTACCGGCTTCACCACCTACATCTTCTTCGCAATACTCATACTGATACTCGGTGCCCGGCATCCCCCCCCTCTCGATGACATATCCCCACTTTCCAGGAGGCAGTGGGTGGTCGCCGGAAGCGCCCTTCTCATAATGGCGCTAACCTTCCACCCGGTACCTCTTGAGCAGATGAAGGTCAAGGGGGGCGGATTGGAACTCGGTTACGAGTGGAGCGAGCATTTCGCCTCCCCCTACGCCCCCAACTTCGAGAACTTCACTCTGGAGAACAAAGCCGGTGATCTCGACATCGATATCCGGATCACCATGGGAGGAGAGATGGTGATCCCAAGCATCACCAACAAGACCCTGGATGCTGGAGAGGCCTGGAACAACATCAGCGAGAGAAGCTTCTTCGTTTACCGGCATGACGGATGGTTCATCCTTCTAATGGGTCCAAAACATTTCACCATCGAGAAAAGAGGCACTTATGAGGTGAGCCTTGCGCTGGGGTGCTCCCTTGACACCGAACCGGGTAACTTTACGGATGTCGATGTCCAGTTCGGGACAGAGGACGGTGAAGGTGTCGGGACCTCCTTCAGAGCGGTCAGGGCATCGATGTTCCTGGAACTGGTCCAGGGAGATTACCACGGGTCCAGGGTCTTGAACGGAACCCTCTGGAGGCTCGAGGAGCTCGATGGCAGCGCCAACCTCTCGATCTCCAGGGGGAATGGGTCCGGTACAGCGACGTTCATATTCCATTCCGTGGCCGCAGATAACGTGATGTGGAGCAGGAGCGAACCTTTCCAGATCGTTGTGGGGCCCGGAGAGGAGAAGGACCTTCTATCCCTTGAGTGGTCTCCTGACGGAACCGAGGTGGCTTCCGCCAGGTTCACCCTCGAGCTCGACAAGAACACGGGGGTCTGGGAGGGTGATGAGGTACGGATCGATTTCCATGGGTCGGGTAACCTGAGCGGGAGCAGGTCGATCGTGGTCCGATGAACGGGTCCCCGGGTTGATTTCCCGCAAAGGTTTAAATGTAACTTCCATTATCTTGCGCCCCGTTCCACCTTGTGTGGAAACCATTCGGATGGTGGTGCCCAATGAAGGATGGCGATTTCATAAGGCTCGATTTCGATGCCTTCGTCAAGGAGACAGAACAGCTTGTGGATACGACCCACGAGGAGGTCGCAAAGGAGCACGATCTCTACAACGAGAGGGTCAGTTACGCCCCGATCCCGCTGATAGTGGGCTCCGGCCAGATCGTCAAGGGCCTTGACAGGGACCTCCTGGAGGCAGAGAAGGGGAAGGAGAGGGAGGTGGAGATACCGCCCTCCGAAGCTTTCGGCGACAAGGACCCGAAGCTGGTCGAGATCTTTCCCGAGAGGAAGATACTCTCTCTCCCCGAGTTCAGGAAGGGGGATAAGTACCCGGTCGACGGCATGGAGATCAGGATGAACAACCGGACCGGGATCATAGCCGGCAGGTTCGCCGGCAGATATCGCATCGACTTCAACCACAGATGGGCGGGGAAGACCATCATTTACAAGTACAAGGTCACCAACATCATCACGAAAAAGGATGAGAAGCTCAGGGCCATCATTGAATCATCGTATACCGCCCCTGATGAGTTCAGGTTCGAGTGGAAGGGAAAGGACGGGATCGACATTGTCCTCCCCGACATCGTGAAGCTTGACCAGGGTTGGACCATGGCCAAGTTCAAGCTCGTCTCCGATATAAGGGCCCATCTGAACATGAAGACCGTGAGGCTCATAGAGGAGTACGTGAAGAAGGAGGAGGAGAAGGCGGAGGAGGAGCAGAAAGTGTCGGTTGGAAACGATCACCAGCACGAGCATGATCACGAGTGCGACGACCCCGAGTGCAAGCACGCGACTCCAACCGAAGTTGCCAAAGAGAAGGATTGAACAGTATATTTAAGGGAACGACCTTCTCTATTCCGCCTATCCTCTTTAATTCCTGGAACATTCTGGAAGTTAAATGTATCTGACACATCTGGCAGAAATCATCAACAACGTTAAAGTACTAATCACCCGATTTATTCCGGGATCAGAGGGGACCTCGGCCATGGTATCCCTCCCACCAGCGGTGATAGTATGGACCTGCACAACAGATGGACCTCCTCCTCGAGGTCCCGTCGGAGCTTGACCATCATCCTCGTGATGCTTATGGCATTCACGGGCCTGATAATGATCAGCCCCGGATCGGAAGGAACGGTTACCCCTGCCACCCCCACTTCTCTTGTGGCATCCGGACAGAGGATCCACGAGAACTCCACCGCAGTTCCAGTGTTCGGATTCCGTGCCACATCGGACGGCGGATCGGACAGACTCGTCCAGGTGAACGTTACACTCGTGAACCAGGGGTCCTTCGCTCTTTCCGACCTCCGCTCGATCTCCACGAACATGACCTCCTCGGGGATCGCCCTCTACCGCGACGACGGGACGAGCAACGATGTCCTTGATCGCTCGGATACTCCCCTAACCGTAAGCTCCTTCAGCATATCCGGCACCACCGTGACATTGAACATTTCCTCCGAGACCGTGCCGATGACCACTTCGGGTTCCCTCCACTGGTTCATCGTGGTCAGGACCTCGGACACGATCTCCCAGGGGGACACCTTCCTGGTAAGATTGGAAGCTCTGGCGATCAGGTTCTCCGACGGCACCAGAACGCCTCTCTCCAGGACCGACACCCTTGCCCTGCAGTGCTTCTACATCAGCGGAAAGTACGTCGGAGGGACTGCGACTGTCCCTGTGGGCGAACAGGGAGTGGCGGGGGATACGATCGCGGTCCAGGGCCTCTCTCTGTTCTCCGGGAGGGCGAACCTCGAGACCGTTTCCAGCATTACCATCCGGCTGATGCCGGGAAGCGGGTTCGATCCCTCGGTGGACCTCGCATCGATGACGACGAACATCAGCTCGGGCTTTAAACTCTACAAAGACGACGGGGTATCCAGCGCCGACCTCTTCGACCCCGCGGATGACACACGTGTCATACCGTCCACCGTATCGCTCTCACCGGCCGGAGCTTACTGGGAGGCACGAATGGAACTCTTCACGACCGGAGGAAACAGCGTCCCGGTCCCGGCAACCTCCGGTGGCTCTTACGATCTCTTCGTGGTCATCTCATCATCCTCGCAGATATCGCACGGGGACCGCTTCCACACGGTTGTCCCCTCCCTCGGGATAAACCTGAGCGGTGTCGACGGGAACACCGTGAGCGTGATGCACGTATCCAACAGGTCGAGGGACATCCAGGCAGACACCATGGCACCCGACCTCAAGAGTGCAACGCTCACCATCTTCTCGGACAGCGGGCACTTCTATGCCCCGGACACGGACCTTAACGGGAATGACACCGTCTTCTACAACAGCATTTCAGGTGAGGGGCTGGGCCAGAGGATATCCACGATATTCTCCGGATACACCGAGGATTTTCCGGACCGGCTGATGGGGGAACCGGCGTTCAGCAACAGACCGATCGGACCGGTGGACGATACGGATTCGACGAGCCAGTCCGTCACCTACCGGATCGACGCGAACGGGTATGTGGACAATCCACTCACCTACACACTCCAGGACAAGGTCGGTCACCAGACCACCTGGAGCGTGGATTATATCAAGGACAATACTCCCCCCGTGGTGACCAATGTGACCATCAGGGACAGCTCGAGGTACATCTACGCTGACCAGTCCACACGCAACATCTACTTCAGGCCCATAATGGTCTCCACCGAGAACTTCCATGTCACGGGGAGTGCACTGGAACCCACGGACCAGTCCGGCCTCAACAAGGTCACCTTCTCACAGGAAGGATCTCTCGCATCCTCCCCTCAGGATGACCTCACCCCTTCGGAGTGGAACGGCTCTTACGGGGTCAGTTCCCTCTCCCAGGATTGGAACTCTCCCATATACGTGACCGTCTATGACAGGGTCCTCAACGATCAGATGATAACCTTCTCCTATCACCGGGTCAGTACGCTTCCGGTGGTGCAGATCGTCCAACCGACGGGGAACGGAGCGAACGTTTCGGGCATCTGCCGGGTCACCGCATGGGTGGATAGCGATTCCCCCATCAATAAGATGGAGTTCTCCTGGGGGTCCTCGAACTACGAGAGCATGACCTATACTGGCTCCTCCGGCGGCTGGGATATATTCGTCTATGACTGGGACACCTACGTGGCCGGGGAGGGGGCCACTACCATCAAGGTGAAGGTCACTGATGTCATATCCGGGGTGAACTACAACACAACATGGGTGAACGTCAACAACTATCCCCTGTGGGGCCACTTCACGAAACCCTCATGGAACCAGGCCCTATCAGGTCAGGTCCAGCTCAGGGCCAGGGTCTCGACCTACTGCTCCAATGCGATCTTCTATGTCGGCCCTCAGCTCATAGGTTCCTGGACCGGACCCTCCTCCGGAGGTTACGTCTGGGCCGATCTCAATACCGCCCTCTTCCAGGACGGCAACTACATCCTCAAGGCCTACCTCCAGGGATTCGGAGGAAGGTCGACGGACATTTCGATACCCATCACCATAGACAACACCGTTCCGTATATCAGCGGCATCCGCGTTGTCTACCCCGGGGACCAGCAGGCTGCGAAGGTTGGTGACAAGGTCAGATTGACTGCCACCATTCTCGACAATACCTCGGGGCTCCTGCAGACCTCCGCTGCTGCCAATTCGATAGGGGGCCTCATCAACCAGACGCTGTTCGATGATGGAGCCCATTCCGACGGGTCGAGAGGGGACACCTTCTTCTCCACGGAGCAGATCGATGTGGATGCCATATGGGGGTTCCACGTGGTGAGGTTCGTTGCCATGGACCGAGCTGGCAACTCCGTGGAGAGGAGGATCGAGGTCCCCGTGGATACGAAGCCCCCGCTCGTGGAGGAAGCCTGGGTAGAATATCCCGGTGACCAGCAGGCTGCGAAAACAGGTGATGACATAAGGGTGATGGCAAGGATCAGTGACAACACGGCCTCTATCTATGTGACGCTCATCCTTGACAATTCCGGTTCCATGGGCGATGTCGTCAACGGTGTTCCCAAGATCGATCAGCTAAAAAAGGCCGCCAAGACCTTCATCAATTCGACAAGGTCCATTGACTACGTGTCATTATGGCGTTTCTTCGAGGATGGAGAGCCACCCCATCCAGGCGGACGCCCGGGATGGCCGATGAACATGCTCAACTTCACTCAGATGAACAGCACGGGGAAAGTAAAGGCATGCACCATCATAGACAGCATACAGCCCTTTTCCGGAACACCGATCTGGGACACCATCGGTAATGCGACGAGGTACACGATCCAGGAGGCCGCCTCAAAACCGGTCGTCGTGGCCTTCACGGATGGAGCCGATGACTATTTCAACGAGCAGCCTGCCAAGTACGAGGAGGGGTCTGCCCACTTCGCTCCCTGGCACGACTGGGGGTCCATGAGGTATGTGGCCTCGCACACGGGCAAGTATGAGGACAGCGGCTGGCACCTTGAGAACGGAAGCAGGGTCTACAACCAGACCGGGAGGTACTGGTGGGTCACGAGCCCCATAAACGAATGGAGGGAAGGCCTCCTCAACATCCCCATACCCGTTTACACCATCGGGCTGGGTCTCGAGCACCACGACCCCCCCAACCAGCCCAGAAGGACGACGGTCCCTTCGAACTACGTTTACGACAACCTGAACGCCACGTGGTCGGGAGAGTCGGGCACACCCGAGTACAATCTCTGGAGAGTGGCCACGACATCCGCCGGAGGCAGTTACTATTACGCCCCCTCAGCGACCCAGCTTGAAACGATCTTTCGAAACATCGCCCGCTCCATCTACTCCACTGACAACCCGGCAATGATTAACAAGGCAAGGGCCTATCTTCCGCTTGACGTTACCAGACAGGTCCTCCTCTTCGACGATGGTCTCCACAAAGATGGTCTGGCCGGGGACGACCTTTTCGGCTCGGATCCGGTGACGGTCCCCACGCTCCCGACGGATGCGCGCATCATACTGATAGAGGTCCACGACTGGGCCGACAACATCGGACTCGGAGAGACCGACCTCATCATCGACAACATGCTTCCCCTGGTGCAGACACCTGTCAGGATACACTATCCCAAGAACCGGTCCTCCGTTGCGGATGACGAATCCTTCTATATGGAGATCAAGGCCTGGGATCAGGGTTCCCGAATCTTCAGTGTGAAGGCTGACGGGACGGAGCTCGGTTTCTTCCCGCCCATAACCTTCAACAATACGGGAGAGGGGAACGATCTTGACGACGGGGATATGAACTATACCTCGATCGATGTTATTCCCAATACGGGGGGCGCTCCCTCGAAGTACTACTTCGTGGAGCTCGTCATCAAGGACATGGCCGGCAACAGCATCAAAGCCCTGGCCCAGGTCCTGGTGGTCAACGACAGATATTCTCCCGTGGTGGAGATGATAGACCCCGTGAACGGGGGAGCCCTCTCCCGGAAGGACAAGGTCTACGCCGTTGTCACCGATGACGGCGTGATACGGACAGTGAGATACAGTATCACGACGGGTGTGGGAGATCCGCCTATAGAACTGAGGGCGGGGCTCCTGGAAGATCAGGGGGCCGATATCTACGAGGCCGCGGTGGACGTTTCGGAACTGCCCGACGGGCAATACATCCTTGAGGTATATGCCGAGGATACTGCGGACAGGAGAGGTTCCTCGGGACTGCTGGACATAAAAATAGACAACAACGCCCCCACATTGACCGTCCTGACCCCGAAGAACAATTCCGCGATCAAGGGCCTTGTCGCCTTCTATGCGGAGGTCAAGGACGCCTTCGCCACCTCGTTCGACACGACCATATCGGTCGACGGCGGTGCGAAGATGCCCTTGTCCGATGGGCTCGAGACAGCCGATTTCACCGGCGGAAGGCACCAGGTCGAGGTGAGCGTCAGGGACCCGGCGGGCCTTACGGACACCGTGGTGCTGACCCTGTATTTCGACAATGCCCTCCCGGATGTGAGACAGATATCCCCGGGATATGGTATCATGCAGGATGGGACCATAACAGTGATCGCCAGCGTTAGTGACGGAGCCGGTCTGGAGGTGGTGGAGGCGATGCTCTACGACTGGGGAGAACGCACAGGGCCCTATCCTCCGGACGGGAATGAGACACCGTTCGCGTCGTTCGCACTGAAAGGTCCCTCCCAGCAGATAGTGGTCGATGGGCAGTTCACGGGGGTCATCGATACGCAGGGCATCCTGGATGGCAGATACCTGCTGGCGATCGTTGCCAGGGACCGCAGTGGCGAGGTCGGCGCATCCTACTCCTATCTGCCCATTGACAACAACGCCCCCGATCTCACGGTCGTGTCTCCAATAAAAGGAGCTGCCATCACAGGCATGTTCACACCGGAGGTGGAGGTCAGGGACCCGTTCCTCACAAGGGCATACTTCACTTTCAACGGGGAGGATAGACCCATCGGAGCCACGTTGGACCTCAATTCCGTCCCGGACGGTCGTTATATCATGAGGTTCGTTGCCATCGATACCTCGTTGAGGTCCACCATCGTGGACGTTGAGGTCTTCGTGGACCGGACCCCGCCCCAGATACAGCTGCTTTCCCCGGCGGACAATTCATCCCACAAGGGGGTCCTTCGTGTCCTGGCATCCATCAGGGAGACATCCGGCTTAAGGTATGCCTTCCTGGAGATGGATGGTTATTCCGTCGCATTCGGGGAGCCAATAGGCGACGGCGGCCTCTACTCGTTCATGTTGAACCTGACCTCCTTCAACCGATCGGTACATAATATAAAGGTCAGGGTGGAGAACATGGCAGGGTTGGTGGGGTACTCGGTCTCCCGAAGGGTCTACAACGAGTACCTTGACACCGACGGGGACGGTGTGCATGACCAGTATGACGACGATCCGCTGGACCCCAGGGTGCATGGTGACATCGACGGGGACGGTTTCGGCTCGTTCTACGACGATGACGACGACGGGGACGGTATCCTTGATATATACGAGCCTCAGGGGGAAAGCTTCGATCCGAGCGGGGTCAGCAAGGGTGTCACGTTCGCAAAGGACCCGACCGAATGGCTGGATACCGACGGTGACCTGATCGGCGACAACTCCGACCCCGATATCGACGGGGACGGGATAGCGAACCACCTGGACGCGTTCCCGCTGGACCGCCTGGAATGGTGGGATAACGACCTTGACGGGATCGGGGACAATACGGACCCGGATATTGACGGCGATGGTGTTCCAAATGAGAAGGACGATCTGAAGTTCGACCCTTCGGAATGGAAGGACACGGACGGGGACGGTGTGGGGAACAACAAGGATACCGATGACGACGGTGACGGGGTTCCGGACAGCAAGGACGACTATCCCCTCGATCGGAACAGACAGTACAACTGGTGGCCGCTCCTGTTCATTGCTCTCGTGGCATTGGTCTGCGTGGCCGTCATGTTCACAGGCATGGTGTTCAGGGATACCATAGAGGGATCGGTCCTATCCTTCATCGATAAGCAAAAGAAGATGTGGAACGAGAGGCAAACCGGCAAGGCTCCGGCAGGTCCCAAGCCACCCAGGAACGAGGAGCCCCAGGCGAAGAAGGAAGAGGCCAGAGCGAAGGCCCCGGAGATCGACCTGAAGAAGAACAGGCACTTCAAGGACAGCGAGGTCTACGAGGAGCAGAAGGGTGGTTACAAGGTCAAGTGGGGATAGGGACCTCTTCCATACCACCCATGTAGGGCCTCAGGGCCGGCGGTATCTCCACGGAACCGTCCTCACGCTGGTAGTTCTCGATGATGGCGACCATGGTCCTTCCTATGGCAAGACCCGAACCGTTCAGGGTGTGGAGGAACTCGCTGGGAAGATGGGGCTGCCTCCGGAACTTTATCATTGCACGCCTTGCCTGGAAATCGGAGAAGTTCGAGCATGAGGACACCTCCAGCCATCGATCACCGGCAGGGGAATGGACCTCGATGTCGTATGTCTTTGCAGAAGAGAACGTCATGTCCCCGGTGCACAAAAGGAGCTTCCTGTGCGGGAGCTCCAGTCTTCTGAGGACCTCCATTGCATTGTCCGTGAGGAGCTCCAGCTCCTTTTCGGAACCTTCCGGCGTTGTAAAGGTCACGAGCTCCACTTTGGAGAACTGGTGCACCCTGATGATGCCTTCCTCTCCGGCGTGTCTCCCCGCCTCTCTCCTGAAACACGGGGAAAAGGCCTGGTAGCGTATCGGAAGCTCGTTGATCTCCAGTATCTCGTCGCGGTGCAGGTTCGTCACGGGGACCTCCGCGGTGGGGACGAGGTACAGGTCGTCCCCTGTGAGCCTGTACATGTCGTCCTCGAACTTGGGGAGCTGGCCGGTGCCCGTCATTGATGCAGAGTTGCAAAGGGCCGGAGGCCAGATCTCGGTATATCCCTGCTCGCGATGGATGTCCATCATGAACCGGGCCAGTGCCAGCTCCATCCTTGCCCCCGCTCCTTTGAGCACATAGAAGCCGGAGCCGGATACCTTCGCGCCCCTCTCCATGTCCAGGATGCCAAGACGGGATCCCAGCCTGGTATGCTGCTCGGGTTCGAAGTCCAGCATTCTCTGGACCCCCCATGATGAAAGGGTTGCATTGGCGCTCGCATCCGGTCCGACAGGGACGTCCGGCAGGGGCATGTTGGGTATGGTGAGCCTCAGCTCGTTCCTCCTCTGGTCCAGGTCGTTGGATTCGGTATCCAGCTCCTTGAGCCGCTGGCCCATCTGCTGCATCCGGGTGATGTTCTCCTTTCTGAGGGCGGGGTCCTTCACTGCTGCTATCTCTTTCGAGACCACGTTCTTCTCGTGTTTCAGGGAATTTACCTCGTCCACGACCAGTCTGAAGCGCCGATCGGCGTCAAGGAAGCCGTCAAGGTCCGCCTCGACCCTGCGGTCCGCCAGCATCTTCCTGACCGCTTCGGCGTTCTCCCTTATGAACTTGATATCGAGCATGTGCACGCCCCGGATAAAGCGGAAGAAGAAGGAGGCTAATAATATTTGTTGCAAGAGAGGTAACTTCCTGCAGTGGTCAAAGGATAAATATGCCGGAGAAACATACATCACAGGAGAAAAGAATGGAGGAGTTGTCAGTGAGAACTGCTGTCCCATCGCTGGTCCTTGCGCTGGTTCTCCTCAATGTGTTTCAAACAGGGCTCTCTGCACAGGAAGACCGAAGTTCAACGGAGATCAGCGGCACTCCGGATATCCGGATCACCCTTGAGGACTACGATCACGAAGTGGATACGAGACACGGCGTCGAGACAAGTGTACTTGTCAATGGAACCGTTGAATGCATAATTCCGGAAGGAAGGGCCGCCGATGAAACATGCACCATACAACTGTATATCGTCTCGGATCCGTGGGCCAGCTCTGATCCGCCGGAGATGTTCTTTACAAGGGATGTCAGGACCATCGATCTTCAATTCAGGGTCACACCTCCCTTTTCGGGGTGGGCATTCGAAACCCAGATAATAGAGATAACAGGGACATGGGAATATTCCAGAGGTGAAGAGGGTGGACCTGTCGGATCGGCATTCATCAATATCACACCCAAGAGGTTCCTTGATGTCGACCTCTGTCCCGTTGCTTCGGGCTTTAGTGGTAAGCCAGGAGAATGGGTGGATTTCTCGGTATATGTCATCAACAACGAGGACAGGGATGTCAACGTCACATTGACCACGATGGTGAACTCCCGGGACGTTGAGGTGAAGCCTGTTTCAATAAGGCTGCTCGTACCAAGGGGAAGCTCCATTAACCAGAGCTTCCAGGCCAGGAACACGAAGGGGGTCCTTGAGAAGAACATCATCACGGTGAACGGTACCTGCGAGGAGGGAGAACCCTACTTCACCATGTCCGTTGAGCTGTACCTCGAGACCGTGTTCGATACGGGTCCGTATCTTAAGGTGCTTATGGCGATCTGTTCGGCCGTATCGATATCCGTTACGATACTGGCGGTCGTGATCATCTCCATACGCATCCGGAAAAGAGCCCGGGACCGGAATGGGACATTTTCGTGAGGAAAAGGCATGGACCGCTCCGATCTGTGGCAGATCCATCACCAAACATTAATAATCGTTTTCACTTTGCCCCGCCCATGGGTGACCTGAACCCCACTCAGCAGAGGATACGAGAGCTGGCGAGGGAAAAGGATGTTATCATTCTTGCACACAATTATCAGGTGCCCGAGGTCCAGGACATAGCGGACATCATCGGGGACTCCCTTGTACTGGCCATGAAGGCCACGAAAGCGAAGCAGTCCGTCATCCTCTTCTGCGGTGTCGATTTCATGGCCGAATCCGCAAAGGCCCTGAGCCCGGAAAAGAAGGTCATCCACCCGGTCCCGGGGGCTCAGTGTCCGATGGCGCACATGGTAGATGTGGAAAGCCTGGAAAGGTTCAAGGAACAGCATCCGGGAGCCTCCGTCGTGGCCTATGTCAATACCACGGCGGAGATCAAGGCACATTCGGACATCTGCTGCACCTCTGCGAACGCCGTGAAGGTTGTTGCATCACTCCCGGAAGGAGAGGTCATCATGGTCCCGGACACCAATCTGGGAGCCTACGTCCAGTCACAGCTTCCAGACAAGAAGGTCCTCCTGTGGCCGGGTTACTGCCATGTCCACCAGAATATCACGGTGGAGCAGATAGAGGCTGAGAAGGCGAAGCATCCCGACGCCCTTGTCATCGTTCACCCCGAATGTACGATGGACGTTATCGAATTGGCGGACAGGGTGGCCTCCACCGAGGGGATGCTCCGGTTCGCGGTGGAGTCGGAATCCAGGGAGTTCATCATCGGAACGGAGGAGGGATTGGCCTACAGGCTCTCAAATGAGGTCCCCGGGAAGGTCTTCCACCGACTGGAGACCGCCATCTGTCCCAATATGAAGAAGATCCGCCTCGAGGATGTTCTGAAGGCTCTTGAGGACATGGGCCCCGAGATATATCTTGATCCTGCGATAATCGAGGGGAACAGACTGCCTCTGGAGAGAATGCTGGCCGTGAAGTGATCAATGTTTCATTTTTATTCTCCATTTTTATCCGGGGGTGCGGGACAAAATTATTCTTTACCCCTCCTCAAGATGTTATTCCAAAGTGAAGTACACATGTTGTGGGTCTCAACCCGGTCAGGTCTTTCATGGGATATTCCCCGCCCACAGAATATTTGGACCATCCATCAAGCGGATCGTTCATCGGTCGATATCGGAGGAGAGGCATTGGTCGTTTCAGGTGGTATGGGTTCAGATGATCCCGTGATCTTACCCCTCTTGAACAGGAAAAATGCCAGTATCAGGATCAACACAACAAGCAGGATCGGGACGATCCACCAATGATCCCTGAGGAATTGACCCAGACCATCGGCCTCATGGATATTCACGATCATCGTATCCGTTGCAGAATTTCCCGCTTCGTCCCTCACAGTGAGATCGATCGTGTATTTACCCTGTTTGGAGAAGATACAGGATGCATTCTCTCCAAAGAGTGTCATGGATCTTCCTCCATCATCGAAGGTCCAAGTCCAGTTCACGATACCTACGTTATCGGTACACCTTGACCCGTCAAAGGTTGCCACTTCATTCTCATCGAAGTCCATGGAAGAAATG
>JAFGLL010000013.1 GCA_016928095.1 Thermoplasmatota archaeon | reverse complement strand
TGTCGTCCCGCTGTAGACCGTATTGCGGCACGCCGTGAAGCGCGAGGGAGGGCCTAGCTCCCCGACCAAGCCTGGCATTCCCCGTACAATATCTTTATTATATAGCTTTTGGGCGACCCTGTACACAACAGTGAGGAAGAGGCAGACCACACGGGTATTGCCTCCCTTTTCCTATCTCTGACCGACCGCATCGATGACCCGATCCGATCCCTCTCGGCAACACATGACATGTCGCCCGTCCACCACCCGAAAAATAATATTAGTCCGGTCCACCATGAGGCCTCCGATGTCCCCCTCCTCCAAAGACAACGGTGTCGGAACACAGAGGCAGATGAAGGGCGATCACAAATGGAACGGCATTCCCCCCGTGGGGGACCGCCCTATCGATAATAAATGGAAGTTCCTGGGTCTCGTTGCTCTTGTTTTCCTTGTCAAGATCGTGATCTGGGGGGCCTACCGGTTCACTTCCGGGAACATATGGCCTTTCACGGACCCGGAATACGGAGCTGTCACCGGGTACTGGTTGGAAACGTTCCTGAAACCCCTTCTTCAGCTCGGGCCGGTCTTCCTTCTATGGTGGTTCGTTTTCAAGGAGAGGGGACTCCCATTCCGATTCACCAGGAAGAACCTGGCCTCTGCCCTTACATGGGGGCTCCTGGGGGGAACCGCTTTCTTCGTGGTATCGACCATGTCGATGACCATCGTCATGAACATTGCGGGATACGGGTCGAACTTCAGGATCGTTGCCGGATGGGACGACATAGGTTGGTCCCTGATCATCGCGATGATGTTCTCGTTCATGGTCGGAACAGGGCCTGCTGAAGAGATCTTCTCCAGAGGGTTCCTCCAGGACCAGACCGCAAGAGCGCACCCTATATGGTTCGCGATCTTGTTCTCCGCGGTCCTTTTCGCTGTCGGGCACCTCCCCATCTCCATCTTCATGCATCACATGTCCTTCGAGGCCATTGTCTGGTACATGCTGGTACTCTTCATCATGGGGGTCTTCTTCTCACTGATCTACCAGTGGTCCCGCAATATATTGCTCACCATCCTCATCCACGGATTGTGGGACTGGTACCTCAGCCTGTTCTCGCTGAAAGGGGATTATACCGAGGCCTTCCTTGCGAATTCCGAGATCATGTTCCTGAGGGTGGACTTCTTCAATACCCTGATCACACTGGCTATTATGCTTCCCTTCTTCTTTTTTCTGTACCGGACCTTCTGGAGAAGGGACCTTTTCGCTACGGGCTCACCCATGGAAAAACAGAAGAGGGATAACAGGCTATTTCGATGGCTCCGGGACCGGGACCAGGGGCAATGGCCGAAGAGACCGTGGTTCACTGTCTCTTTGGTTACTCTCATGTTCTGTCTGACGATGCTGCCCATTGCGGGTCTTATCGGAGCGGACGACCCTAACTTGCTCTCGGACGGGATAAAGGACTATAAAGGGGAGCGGGTGGAGGTGAGGGAATGGAACACGGAGCTGGTTGGGAGCTATCTCGGGGAAGGGCAGTCGGAAACTTTCCTCATGGACAGCAACGGCACGAAGGTCACTAAGGTGAACGTCTCCCTTCAATGGAGCGACGAACCCGATGCCGGGATCAGGTACACGAACCTTCCCGACACCTTCACGATATACCTCATCGATGGGTCCGGAGAGGAGCTCGGGACCGATCAGGGTGCAAGCGGCCGTCTATCGATGGTCTGGGTCATGCAGGATGAGAACGAAGACCTCGGGAACCTCTCCGTGGTGGTCAAATGCTACAGGGCCGGGGACCAGGAACCGATGGTGAACCTGCTGGGTCTGAGGACCATTGCCGATACAGGCAACGACTTCAACCTCAGGATAGATTACGAAACCCTCTACGTGACCTATGAGGGAGAGAGCGAAGGCAACGATGTCCGATGGTGAACGAAAGGCAAGGATCAGCCTCACATATTTCAGATATTACATATTTCTATATAGCCCCATATTGGATATGTATCGAGATATATATTATGTTGGGAATCAATATATTTAATCCTTCGATACCAGACATGGTGTTGAAATGATGAACGGGGTCAAGAAATCGATCTGGACAGCCCTCCTTGCAGTTCTTGTCGGAGGCGTCGTCCTTGCAGGTTGTCTCGGAGGAAATGATAAGCTCAAGCTGGTCCAGACTGGATCATCGACCGTTCTGCCACTGGCAGTTGCCTGGGCCGCAGAATATGATGATGCTGACATTACCGTATCCGGTGGTGGATCAAGTCATGGATTGAACGCCCTCCTGAACAAGGAGGCAGACCTCGGTGATGCATCCCGTCTTATGAAGGGAAGCGATTACACATCGGTTGGAGGGGATCCGAGCCTCGTAACATCCGATGGAGAAGCGACAGGCGCTGCTCCGAATGGTGTCTGGCCTTATAAATGGGTCGTCGCTTACGATGTCCTCACCGTGGTGATAAACAACAATAATGACTATGCCGACAAACTCAACTACACCCAGCTCTACAGGATATTCACCGATGATGATCCTGCGGTATACTGGGACGAAGTTCCCGGATTGGAAGCGACCGCTCCGCATCAGAAGATCGAGATATATGCCCCTGATGAGGCAAGCGGCACTTACGACTACTTCTTCGAAGAGATCATACCTAATTGGGGAAAGGACACTCAGGTAGCGGATACTAGATTGAACGCCGGAGACGGTGTTTACCATCCCTCTGCTGATGACAATGTCATCCTCAGCGCGGTCGAGGAGAACGAGTTTGCGATCGGTTATTTCGGGTTCGCATATTACATCGAGAACACCAACAAGATCAAAGTGGTCTCCATCGCGGAGGGGGGTGTAAATTACGAGATCCCATCGCTCGCGAACGTTGCGAACTATCCTTTGGCAAGACCTCTACATATCTACACCAATGGAATACCGGAACCCGGTGATGCCAGGAACGACTACCTCAGGTATGTCCTGAGTGATGGACAGGAGATCGTTCCCGAGGTAGGTTATGTGAGACTCTCCCTTGTGGACAACGATCTGATAACAAGCCAGCTTGGCAAGCTTGGAGCATGAGAGGGTGAAAGCGTTCGTGGGGATCTTTGGAGGCGGGGCTGCCAGGATAACCAAACCCCCATTGACGAAAAAAGTATCGAGGCTATCGGAGAGGGTGGTCCTTTCCACCCTCTTTTCCGCCTCAAGCATCGCTGTCTTCATCAGTATCGCGATCCTTTATACCCTCCTCGAGGGATCTTACAGGTTCTTTCAATTCGATGAGGTTTCGATAACCGATTTTCTTTTCGGAACGAAGTGGGTCCCGAGCGGTTCGAACCCGAGTTTCGGGATATATCCACTTCTTTCCGACACTTTACTGATAACAGGTGGTACAATATTGATAGCAGGCCCCATCGGGATCGCTGCTGCTCTGTTCCTTTCGGAATACGCTCCAATGAGATTGAGGACCTTTGCAAAACCCGTTGTGGAGCTTCTAGCGGGTATTCCCTCCATCGTATACGGATTCTTCGCGCTTTTCACCATCGGACCGATAGTTCGGGACATCTTTCCGGAAGCGACATACTTCAATGCTCTGCAGGCAGTGATCGTTATGTCCTTCATGGTGCTTCCGATCATCGTCAGCATATCGGATGATTCCCTGAAATCTGTCCCAAAGCATCTGAGGGAAGCAAGTATGGCCATGGGTGCAACAAAATGGGAGACCTCTCTAAAAGTCGTGATCCCTGCCGCTTCCAGCGGTATTGCTGCCTCTGTTCTTCTGGGTATTGCCCGTGCGATAGGGGAGACGATGGTCGTGACCCTGGCCGCAGGGTCGATAGCCGGTGGTCAATGGAGCTTCCTCAAAGAAGTTCAACCCATGACATCTTTTATCGCTCAGACAGCTACTGGTGATATCCCCCCCGGGACATCACAGGCAGAAGCGGCATTCGCAGTAGGATTGATGCTCTTTTTAATGACATTCCTTGTGAACTGGATAGCCGGAAGGATCGTACTTCGGATCAAGAAGGGTTCGATCGTGAAGAAAGAACCTGGCAAGGTCGAGAAGCTATTCAGGGAGCATGTTCTTCAGAAGAAAGGGACCTCACAGTATCGATCGGTGACCGAGGGTGAACAAAAGACCGGCAGATCCCAGAAGATCGATCGATCCTGGAAGTTCATCGATAAGGATAAACTGAAGGGGAACCTGAGCAGGAGGAAGGTGAAAGGTTACTTTGGAGTGTCCATTACGGCATTGAGCCTGGTCCTTGCTTTCATTTTCCTGGTGTATCTTCTTGTTGAGGTCTTCATTTCCGGTGCTGGTGTCATCACTTGGGACTTCCTGACGGCGGAACCGGGTTTCAGGGTCACGGAAGCGAGCATCATGCCAGCGATCGCAGGCTCGGTCTCCCTTATGCTTTTAACATTACTTCTGTCGATACCCCTCGGGGTGGCAACAGCGGTCTATTTCAACGAGATCGCAAAGGACACCTGGTATACGAGGTTCCTCAGAAGATTGATACAGAACCTTTCAGGAGTGCCATCAATAGTGTTCGGCCTGGTCGGTCTGGCGATCTTTGTCCGATTGTTCGACTTCGGACCCAGCCTGCTGGCCGGAAGCATGACACTCGCATTGATGATAATGCCGATAATTGTTGTGGCATCTGAAGAAGCCCTGAAATCGGTCCCCCAGGGGTTCAGGGAAGCTGCCAGAGGGGTTGGTGCTACAAGATGGCAGACGGTAAAGCATCATGTCCTCCCAAATGCTGTTCCAGGGATAATCACAGGTTCGATCCTTGCTCTGTCCCGAGCTATTGGGGAAACGGCTCCCATCCTGTTCATCGGTGCCATGTTCGCCAAGACGGCACCCAGCGGAGTTATGGACAGTTTCGTGGCTCTTCCGCTTACGATATTCTTCTGGTCAAGGCATGCAAAGACGGAATTCCATGATTTTGCATCTGGTGCTATCTTAGTGCTTTTGGTTTTACTGCTAACGATGAACGCTATCGCGATATTCATAAGATACCGCAGTCAGAAAAGGAGGGATTGGTGATGTTTTTCACCTTCTTGAAAAGTGAAAAAAGAGGAGCCGTAAAGACAGTGGCTCCTGATAACGGCAACAAGGGGCATGACCGTAAAGGTGGATACAATGACATTCAGATCAACAAGGTCAATATATACTATTTTGGGAAACAGGCGATAAGGGATGTCAGCATGACGATCCCTGAAAAAAGGGTCACTGCTTTTATTGGCCCATCTGGCTGCGGTAAATCAACACTTCTTCGGAACATCAACCGCATGAACGACGATATCGTCGGTTGCACCTACAATGGAAATATTGGATGGCAGGGATTGGATATCCTTCAGAAGAAGGTGGACCCTGTGGCTCTAAGACGGAGAATAGGGATGGTGTTCCAGAAACCAAACCCTTTCCCAAGATCCATCTTCGACAACATTGCATATGGTCCGAAGCTCCTGGGGATCCGGAACAAGAAGAAGTTAAAGGAGATCGTGGAGAAATCCCTGAAGGATGCGGCTCTTTGGGACGAGGTAAAAGACCGCCTCAACGATTCTGCGATGGGTCTATCGGGTGGGCAGCAGCAGAGGCTTTGCATTGCAAGAGCTCTTGCTGTAGAACCCGATGTCATCCTGATGGATGAACCCTGCTCCGCTCTTGATCCGATCGCAACCGCCAAGATCGAGGACCTGATAAACGAGCTCAAGAAGGAGTATACCGTTGTTATTGTCACCCATAATATGCAGCAGGCGGCTAGGATATCCGATTTTACAGGTTTCATGTATCTGGGGGAGCTCATAGAGTTCGGAAAGACCAGACAGATATTCGAGAGACCAAAAGAGGAGCTGACGGAAAGATATATTACGGGTAGGTTCGGATAGGTGATCACATGCCCAAGAAGTTCGATGATGAGATGGATGTACTTAACAACAAGATAAGGAAGATGGGTAGGTTGTCGAGGAAGATGCTGATGGACGCCGTTTCCTCGCTCAAGGAGAGGGACAGGACCATGGCTCAGCAGGTGCTCTCCTCTAAAAAGGAGCTCTACGACTTCGACCATAACATTGAGGAGCACGTCCTCAGGGTACTGACGCTCTATCAACCAGTGGCAAAGGACATGCGCAACCTTGCCTGCATCCTGAAGATGATAACATATCTTACCAGAATAGGAAGGTACGGGTACGATATAGCAAAGGTGACGCTGGAGGTCGCGGACCAGCCGCATGTGAAAAAGCTCATTGATATTCCCTTCATGGCAGAACATGTGGCATCGATGATGGACGATGTCCTCAAAGCGTGGGAAACGGAAGACCTCTCGCTGATCGAGGACCTTGAGGAGAGGGACGATATACTGGATGAGAAACGCTATTCCATCTTCAGGGAGTGCCTCACCTACATGATGGAGGACCCCAAGACCATCACGAGATGCACCCACTACATCATGGTCGCAAGGTATCTCGAGAGATGCGGCGACCACTGCTGCAAGATCGCTGAAAAGGTCGTCTACAAGGTCAAAGGCGAGCATGTGGAGATCAGTTGAGACTGTTCCGGTCTCCTCCATTAACATGGCTCTCTTCTATTAAAGGGGGAATGCCCAAGCATTTCAAATTATTTTGAAACCGTTAACTATTTATCCATGAGAAGAATGGTGTTTCAAAGAATGTTGGAACAGAAGGCACCACAATGGTAAGGAGTACAGGAAATTACACAGGTCCGGTAAGGGAATGGCTCATCGAGAATAAATGGGTCACCATCGGATTTGTGGCTTCCATGATCGTTGTCCTTCTCTACCTGGTAGGCCTGCTGACCTCATATTCCCCACCGATATTCGAAAGGTCCGTTGGTTCCGGGATATCCACCCTGGCATCTTACCTGAGCGACCATGTGGTCACCTGTCTCATACCGGCATTTTTCATTGCGGGCGGGATCTCCGCTTTCATTTCCCAGGCCTCTGTTTTGAAATACTTCAGTGCAAGGACGAAGAAATA
>JAFGLL010000001.1 GCA_016928095.1 Thermoplasmatota archaeon | reverse complement strand
ACCGCCGACTTCGATAGAACCGCTCGTATTACCGTTTGCAGAACAGTTCGTCACGGTCCCATAATAATTGTATCCCATGAGACCGCCAATATAATCTCCACCGGTGATGTTGAGACGGACAATATTCAGATTCTTTACAGAAGCCCCGATACCGATGTAACCAAAGAGGCCAACACAATCCGTACTCGACCGGTTGATGAAGAGGTCCGTTATGTTGTATCCATTACCGTCCAGATTGCCTGTGAAATTATTCCATGTGTTACCGATAGGAACGAAACCCGCACCCGAGTTCCATGTATTGGTAGCGCTTGCGTCTATATCATTGACCAAAACGAAATGCTTGTCCAAATTGGACGTGTTCCCTATCCACTGGAGTTCGGTGATGTTCGATATCTTGTAGGGATCGCTTGCGGTCCCGCTTCCTCCGCTGAACCACGGCTCGAAACAGGGGGACTCGGCCGAGGATATTCCGTTGGAACTCGATATCCCGGAGAGGACAGATAATATCAGGATACCTATCGGAAATAATGTTATAAATCGTTCAGATATCATATCATCTCCTTATTTGCATATATCGAAGCCCGGTGAAGATTCTTGAATACTGGGAAAAAAAATCGACAGGAAGAATGTCGCAATTACTCCCAGCCTTCATTTGAATATCCTCCAAATATTCAGTACTTTCCTAATATCCTCCCAGCGATAAATGGTTTTCGCACTCAAGAACCATTATAACCACCTGCTATCTGACCGGTCTCAAAGTGGTTGTATATTACTCGATTCTGAACCGTCTTTAGAACGCTTTCCAGAAAAGATTCAGGAACTCTTCGAACCTGAACATCGACGTTTCAATCTTCTTTAGCTCTCTCCCGAGCGGACAGATATACTTCCATTTGAATAAGACCCAGAAGTTCTTCACCATCATGGATACAAGTGTGTAGAGATATCTGAGCTTTGGATCCCTGGAACTGGTTCTTGTATTGGTTCGATTCTTCATCCGGTATGATGATTCGATACCGAACCGCTTGCAATAGATTTGGAACACTTACCTGGATTTCCTGTCGATGTAACTATTCTTCTCTATTTTCCGCAACCCCCCCGAAGATGGAATGATATTTCGATACTTTTTTAAAATGCTCAAGGGTTTTTTCGCAAAGGTGGGGGGGTCTTTCCGACTTGCGCCACAAGTCGGAAAATAAAATGACATTAATGTACCCCTGGTATAGTGGAAAAGAAGCCATCATGGACCACTGATCCGTTCTCTTTTCAAGGTTTACCAAAGGCTCCTCCTCCCGGGGTTTCGATAACGAAGGAGTCTCCGGGACCCAATTGGAGCGAATCCCTTCCTTTCAGATCGATCAGCCTGCCATCGCTCTTGATAACGTAGTTCCGGCCGGTTCTCCCCTGCCCCCCTCCCTCCATTCCGAACGGCGGGATCCTCCGGTGTGATGAAAGGATGGAGGCTGTCATCCCCTTCAATGCCCTGATTTTCCTCCTGACCCCGCATCCTCCCGGGAATTTCCCTTTGCCTCCGGAACCTAAAACGATAGAGAATTCCTCAAGAAGAACGGGGAACCTGTGCTCGAGTACCTCCGGGTCGGTGATCCTGGTGTTGGTCATGTGGGAATGGACCGCATCCATTCCATTGAAATCGGGGCCCGCTCCCGTTCCGCCGCAGATGGTCTCGTAGTACTGGAACTCGTCGTTCCCGAAGGTCAGGTTGTTCATGGTCCCTTGCGAGCATGCCATGGCGCCAAGTGCGCCGTACATTGCGTCCGTAATATGTTGCGAGGTCTCCACATTTCCGGCGGCGACCGCCGCCGGGTAGACCGGGGAAAGCATGGACCCTTTGGGGATCCTCACATCTATCGGTATCAGGCACCCGCCGTTCAACGGTATCTCATTTCTCACAAGGGTCCTGAAAACGTAGAGGACGGCAGCCTTCGCAACGGCCTCGGGCGCGTTGAAGTTCCCCTTGACCTGGGGGGACGTTCCGGAAAAATCGACAACGGCCTTTCTTTCTCCCCTGTCGATGGAGACGGAAACCTCTATCCGGTTGCCGTCGTCCATCTCGTTGACGAAACTACCGCTTCCCAGGGTCTCTAAAACCCTTCTCACGGATTCCTCCGCGTTCTGCTGGACATGGTCCATGTATGCCTCTACCACATCCAGTGAGTATTTAGAGGCCATTCTCTTCAATTCCATGATACCCTTCTCGTTAGCGGCGATCTGGGCCCGGAGATCCGCTATGTTCTGCCCGGGGTCCCTGGCCGGATACATGCCGGACCTCAGCCATTTCCGAACCTCCTCCTCGAGGAACCTGCCATCCTCCACGATCCTCATTCCGCCCGAGAAAACGCCCTCCTCGAGGATATTCTCGCTGTTCGGAGGCATGGAGCCCGGAGTGATGCCCCCTATATCGGCATGATGACCCCTGCTTGCAACGAAGAAGGTCGGCTTGTCTTCATCGATGAAGACCGGGGACATCACCGTGATGTCGGGGAGATGGGTTCCTCCATTGTAGGGGGAGTTCATGAGGTACACCTCTCCCGGTCGAATGTTCCCGTTGCGGTCCCTCATCCATGCTTTGACGGATTCCGACATGGAACCCAGATGGACCGGTATATGCGGGGCATTTGCAACGAGACCCCCTTTTCCATCGAAGATCGCGCAGGAGAAATCCAGCCTCTCCTTGATGTTCACCGAATATGCCGTATTGGCAAGGGAGTATCCCATCTGCTCCGCGATGGACATGAAGAGCTTGTTGAATATCTCAAGCATCACCGGATCTGCCTCGGTACCCGCCGCGTTCGATCTCCTTGGGTCTTTGAACCTTTCCATGATGAGATTTCCCCGGATATCGATCCGGGCTTCCCACCCCGGCTCTACCACATTGGTCCCGGTGGCCTCGGTGATGATCGCGGGTCCCTGTATGACCATCCCAGGGGATAGTCTGTTCCTGGAATATATCGGAGCCAGATGCTTTATTCCATCAAGGTATAGAGGGACCCCATCCATCGGCCCGGAGTCTGCCTTTTCATCACCTTGCGGTGTGGTCCACTCGATGTCCGACCTTCCCACTGCTTCCGAGGAGAGCGCCTCGACCACCAGTTCCCTCCCTCCCATGAGGAAGCCGAACCTCTTCATGTGCAGCGAGGTGAACCGGTCCTCAAGTTCCGAAATGGTCCCCATCTCGATGGGGAAGCTCGTATCCGTCCCGCTGTATCTGATATGGGCTTTCCCTATGATCTCGATCTTTTCCGGGTCGATCCCCTGCGCCTCGAGCTTCGATCTTGCATCCCTCTCGAGCTCGCCCAGCTCTTTTCGGATCCGTTCCATATTGCTCTTTGACAGTTTCATCTCGACGGTCCTTTCCTTTATGGACCTCCTGTCCGCCACCCCCATGCCGAAAGCGGATAGTACACCCGAGAAAGGGTGCACCAGTATGGACCTTATACCCAGGGAATCCGCAACAGCGCAGGCATGTTGTCCGCCCGCCCCTCCGAAGCAGCAGAGAGTGTACTCGGACACATCGTATCCTTTCTGGACGGATATGGTCTTGATCGCTTGCGCCATGTTCTGGACGGCCACATCGAAGTAGCCCTCCGCAACTTCCTCGGGTGTTTTACCGACCCCCGTTTCCCTCTCTATGCGGTCGGCGAGTTCGAAGAATGCTTCCCTGACAACATCGACATCTATCGTCTTGTCACCCCCGGGACCGAAAAACCTGGGAAAATGGTCCGGCTGGATTCGCCCCAGCATCACATTGCAGTCCGTGAGGGAAAGGGGACCACCCTTTCTGTAACAACTTGGGCCGGGATCGGCGCCCGAGGAATCCGGGCCGACCTGGAACCTGCCGTCCCTCAAATGAAGTATCGATCCTCCCCCGGCCGCAACGGTGTTGATATGGAGCATCGGGGCCCTTATCCTGACCCCGGCGACCTCCGTTTCGAAGGACCGCTCCAGTTCACCGTTGTAATGTGCGACATCAGTGGATGTCCCGCCCATGTCGAAGGTGATGACCTTCTCGAAACCGGCCTCCCTTGAGACCTTTACGGCTCCGGTTATACCTCCCGCGGGGCCCGAGAGTATGCAGTCCTTCCCCCTGAACATCGTGGAATCGATGAGGCCGCCGTTGGACTGCATGAAGAGAAGGTCAAGGTCCTGGCTCCCCGCTCCGATCTCTCCTTTCACTCCATCGATGTATCTCAGAAGTATGGGCGAGAGATAGGCGTCAACGACCGTGGTGTCGCCCCTTCCGACTATCTTCATAAGGGGAGCCACTTCATGGGATGCGGAGATCTGGTCGAATCCGAGTTCTCTGGCAATTGCAACAACCCTCTTCTCGTGTGACGGAAACCTGTAGGAATGCATGAGAAGTATCGCGACAGAGCTTATGCCACTGCCCCTGATATTCCTCAGCTTCTCCTTTATCACCGTCTCGTCAAGAGGTTCGATCGTGTTGCCGTTGACATCCACCCTGCCCGGTATCTCCTCGACCGTCTCATAGAGCATGCCGGGCAACTCTATCTTCAGGGCGAAAAGGTCCGGCCTTTTCTGGTATCCTATCCTAAGAATGTCCCTGTAGCCCTTGTTCACTATCAGAGCGCACCTCTCTCCCTTTCTCTCCAGGAGAGCGTTCGTTCCCACGGTGGTGCCCATTCTGATCGAATGTATCTTTTCGAGGGGGACGGGCTCCCCGGGGACGAGGCCGAGGATATCCCTTATCCCCTGGACCGAAGCGTCACGGTACCTCTCCCTGTCATCGGAGAGGAGTTTGAGGACCTTGATTGAGCTGTCCGGCCCCCTTCCGACTATGTCGGTGAATGTACCTCCCCTGTCGATCCAGAAATGCCATCCTGCCTCCGGGCCCATGTGGTGGTCTATCGGGATTCAGAATAAATTTGTTTGGATTATTGATCTTCCCCCCGCATCCTGTTCTAATTGCATACAAAAGATGGGGTTTTACCAGCCTCTTCCCTTCTTATAAAATATAGGTCACCCCATCGGATCGGTTGGGAAACGCTTCGAAATCGTGGGGATTCTTTTCTGTCGGATCCATTCCCTAAATTGAAGGTGGGCCAACCCGGGCCGGGATCACATTGAGGATAATGATCATTTGATACGCTTGGGATGGCATATCGAAAGGTCATCGAATGAAATAATAGAAGAAGAAAAGGATCTCATCATGGGAAATAATATGAAAGCAATGTTATTGATGTGACGTATTCTTTATTTATTCACTGAGATCAGATCCACCGTATCTGTTAATTTTTATCCGGTACTGTCTTCAGCTTTTTCCTTAAGAAACTTATCCCGCCAGGTATCCTGGACCCAGCCATTCCTGAGCACGGTGGAGAGAACATTGACGACCCCATCGGAACCCTTGATGGCGTCGAGGAGTTCGTTGTATCTCTTTATGGAAGGTGACCACGCATAGCTTGAGATCAGACCCGCGATGTTGCTCACCATCGTGAGGTTGAAGAGGGACCCGCCGAACCTCTGGTTCAGATCGTTTCGGACCTTCATCGGGTCGGCATTCTCCTTCAGCAGGATCGCGAGCATGGCCGTCATTCCGGACGCGTTCCCCGGACACCAGTCCACTCCGAAATAGACAGCTCCGTCCTCGATCAATTTGTCGAGATGCCTCGTGACCGTCCTCGCCGACGCATTGCACCTTATGGCGAGGTCTCCCACCGAAATGCGGGCATCCTCGTGAAGGGCATTGACTATCTGATAATCCAGTCTGGATAGTTCGGAAGGACCCTTGTAGCCGGTATCCAGCATCTTCTTTCCGAAAAGCACCTGGGAATGGAAGAGAACGTTCGGGGTCGGGATGTTCGCCTCGTTCCGTAAGAACGTGACAAAGGGATCCAGGTCCGTGATGTCGCGGATGATGGCTTCCAGGAAGTACTGGGGCTGCCCCTCCCCTATGAAGATCGACTGGACCATCTCGTTGCTCCTCAGCGCCTTCTCCACCTCTTCCGGTCTACCCTTCGATATCCCCTCGATCAGTACACGGATCGCATGGAGGTATCCGAGAGATAAAGACGCTCTGAAACCACAGACTATCCCCTCGTCCTTCAATATCTGCATCCGACGGTGGGTCGCCTGAACGGAGATATCGAGACGATCCGCCAATTCGCGGATGGGGATCCTCGAGTTGGTAAAGAGCATCTGACACAACCGGATGTCCGTCTCATCCATGAAGTGGTATATTTTCGCTCGATTATTTAAACCCGATAACGAAAAGCTCTCCTTCGGCAAGATCCGATGGGAAAGCCCGAACTCCATCGGTCCTGGTCAATTTCCTGAACCTTTCGAGTAGCTGCTTGAAGACCGGTCCCGGTTCGCCCTTGCCGATCGCCCGCCCATCTATTCCGATGACGGGAATGATCTCCGCAGCGGTCCCCGTCAGGAAGCACTCGTCCGAGTTGTACAGATCGTGCCTCGTCAAGGTCTTCTTCTCGCAGGTATACCCGAGTTTGGAGGCGATCTCCATGACCGTGTTCCTGGTGATGCCTTCGAGGGCGCCGTCGAACGTCGGCGGTGTCCGCAGGGTGGAGTTCTTCACGCTGAAGATATTGTCCCCGGTCCCCTCCGTGACGAATCCCAGCGAGTTCAGCATGATCCCCTCGGGAACACCCATGCTGTTCGCCTCTATCTTCGCAAGGACGTTGTTGAGGTAGTTGAGCGACTTGACCTTCGGGTTCAAAGCGTCGGCCATGTTCCGCGTGGTCGGGACCGTCGCGACCTCCAGACCTTTCTCGTAGAACTCCTTTGGGAACAGAGATATCCTGTCCACGATGATTATGACCGTTGCTTTGGGACATTTTCTCGGGTCAAGACCGAGGTCCCCTAACCCCCTCGTCACCATCAGACGGATGTACCCGTCACGTAATCCATTGGTCCTGACCGCATCGATACAGGCATCCCGAAGCTCATCCAAAGACAGCGGGATGCCCAGCATGATCGTTCTTGATGATTCATACAACCTCTCCAGATGCTCGTCGAGTTTGAAGATGTTGCCGTCGTATATCCGGATCCCCTCGAAAATCCCATCCCCGTAAAGGAGCCCGTGATCGTAGACCGATATCTTTGCCTGTGACTTCGGGTAGTACGAGCCGTCGATGTATACCTGTGTTTCCATATCACTTCCTCCTGGGTCCTTGACCGTTCATCTCTCATTCGCATCTCTTCGGTATGAAAAGGACGGGACCCGGGTGTCCATAAGGGCCGTCAGGACCTTTAGCTCGCTGTCCACCAGGGCGGTATCCACCGAACGTTGTGCGTATATCCAACCATCGTCTTCCGTTGTCAGTATATACCCCCGTTCGGTCAGCAATTTGGTGATTACGAGCGCTTCCTCCATGCAGGCTGCATTCACCTCCCAGTCCCGGTCAAAGACCCGGACCAAGACCTCCATGCAATATGAGATCTTCAAGTCCCCATCCAACTGAGCGACGAGCCCTATCCTGTATCCATCGCCCCTGGAAAGCATGAGGTATCCCTCACCTCTCTCAGATGTTCTTGTACACTCGTTCAATCTCTCGATATCGATCTTGATCGCATCATTCATCTGTTTCACCTCCCTTATCCCTTACTGGTACCTGAGGGCCTCCCCGGGTCTCAACCGTCCCGCCCGCCATAGAGACGGTTGGATTATCAGGACAGTGACCGCGATCGTGACCACGATGGACAAAAGCACGAACTTCAGGGGGAAGATGTAAGGGATCTCCATTCCGCTGCTGGATGTTATGGAATGGGTCAGGATGATCTGTACCAGATAACCGGCAGGAAGTCCCACGACCCATCCGAGCAGAGCTATCACAAGCCCTTCCATCCCGAAGACCGAGAGGATGCTGGCGGTGGATGATCCGATGCATCTGAGTATGCCGATCTCCCGTGTCCGCTCGATTATGTTCATGGTGAGCATGCTCATCAGGCCGATCATGGTCACAAATACTATGAGGGCGCCTGATGCAATCATCATGATCTCTGTTGTGTCTGCCCCCCTGGTCACCTGTTTGCTCGTTATGTACCAGATCTGGTTGTTCACAAGATAATCCCGGGCGACAAGGTTGTCCTCTATAAGGGTCGCGACCAGGTCGATCTCGGAATGGTCCTTGCTTTCAGTGAAGATGTTGAACCCAGACACTATCCCATCATACCCCATGATGTCCTGGACCGTCTTCAGGGGGATGTACGCTTCCTGGTAGACCTGAATGCCGATACCTACGACCTCGAACGGGAACGTTCCTGCGCGGGTTCTGACCATCACGCTGTCTCCAACTTCAGCCCCGATGCTGGCGGCAAGCCGCTTGTTGAGAAGTATAACATGCGCGTTCTGGTCTTCCTCTTCCTTGGTGAACCATCGACCGGAGCAAATCGCAAGATCGAGGTCTATGGACTCCGTATCGTGAACATAGCCGAGAGCTATGGTATCGTAGTCATCCAATCCGATCATCGTTGATAGGTACGGTTCTGCCAGCAGGACACCGGGGATGGACCCGATTATCGATCCGACGCTTTCCGTCAGCGGATTCGCCCCTTCCTCCTGGCAAGTGGTCTGGATGTCGTAGGTGATGGAGGAGTATTCCCGGTCGATCTCATCCGCCATTGCAACGACGGAGGTTATCACACCCAGCAGCATTCCCACGGCAAGGGCAACCTGGAGAATGGTCGACACCGATCGACCCTTGCGGCGGGATGAATTCCTCAGTCCCATCTGAGCGACCATCGGTACCGTCTTGAAACCTGTCCTTACCAGAAGCCTGTCCATGAAGGATGATCCGTATGACGAAGATATACCGCACCCTTCCATGCCTTCCCTTATCCGAATACGAAGAGCGATAAGGAGTGCCGGTGTGGACGCCAGCACCGTCACGGTGCATCCGGTCAAAAACCCGATCAGGACAGTCGGAAGATGGACATCGAAACCGACCCTGATGCCCACCATGGAACCGAACATTCCAGCCATCCCTATGGTGATGAAGAGCCCGAGTATGGTCCCTAGCAAAGAACCGATGACCCCCATGATGAGCGATGTTGTCAGATACGATCTGCCCACCTGAGGACCCGTGGCCCCGATCGCTTTCATCTGGGCTATCTCCCTGCGCTGTTCGGTGATCATCGTGTGCATTGTGTTGGCTATCAGGAACAGTCCGCAGAAAAGGACCAGGTAAGCGATCACGTTGAAAAGGGAGCCGACACTTTCAAGCAACTTCTTCAGCTGCCAGTCTCCCGGCTGCCTTATCTGGGGCAACTGTGTAAAACCGGTGAAATCCGTTCTGTCGGTCAGTGTGGTATTAACATCCTCGATCGTTCCCAACGCTTTATCATTTCCCGACCCGATCAGATCGATCGATAGCATGTTGTATCCCGATGCATTGGCCAGGTCGTGAACCGTTTCAAGGTCGGTATAGAACATCGCTATCTGTTCGAAGGGTTTCCCTGAAAAATACGGGTTATGGGCAATACCCATGATGTTCATTTCCCTGATATCACCGGACGAATCATACATCCGCACCTGGCTGTCGATACCTGATGACAGGAGGTCCAGATCGATATTGCTTCGTTCCATGAGCAGTCCGCCGTTTCCGGCTGTGGGTGCATGCCCTTTCTCGATGGATATCCTGTCCACGGACATGTTCCTGAGATCGGGTACTCCAACGACCCAGGCGATGTTCCTGCGTTCCCCGATGTAGATCCTGGTATAGAGTATGAACATGGCCTCCGAACTTCGGACATTATCGAGGTCATCGAGGGATCCGAGAATATCATGATCTAGTTCGGTATCGTTGAACCTCAGAAGAACATCGTGCATGTTCGAATCCCTGATCTCGTCCTGCATCGCCTGGTCGACGAGAGGCATCACACCGAACATTCCCAATGCCGCAACACCGAGCATTATGGTTAGTATCGTGAAAACGGACCGCGCTTTCCGCTGCTTGAGATCGCGGAAGGATTTGCTCAACAGAGTGGTCTTCATTGTCGATCACCTTTCCTTTTCAAGATCATGTGTTCTGTACCTGACCATCCCGGATCGTTATCCTCCTCATCGCCCTGGCTGCAAGGTCCTTCGAGTGGGTCACGTAAATGATGGTCTTCCCCTGGTCGTTGAGCTTCTTGAGAAGCTCGAACATCGCAGCTTCCGTTTGAGAGTCCAGGTTCCCGGTCGGCTCGTCTCCGATGATTATCTTTGGGTCGCAAGCAAGAGCCCTTGCTATAGCGACGCGCTGCTGCTCTCCGCCCGATAGTGCGGAGGGAAGATTGTTCATCTTATCGCCAAGACCGACGAGTGTCAGGTTTTTCATTGCCATCATTCTTCGCTCCGAATTGGAGCCCATGCGGGCAAGGTCCATTGGGAGCATCGCGTTCTCCAATGCCGTAAGCGTTGGGAACAGCTGGAAGAACTGGAAGATGATGCCCACGTTCTTCCCTCTCCATCGGGCCAGTTCGTTCTCGCTCATCGTATCTATCCGCGTACCATCCACGATAACTGAGCCTGATGTGGGGCGATCGATCCCGGTGATCATGTTCAGGATGGTAGATTTGCCGGATCCCGAAGGGCCTACGATGGCCGTTACCTGTCCGCCCCCGATGGTAAGATTGATGTTCTTGAGAGCTTGATATTCGACCTTGCCGGTCGTGTAGACCTTGTCAAGGTTCCTGAGTTCTATCTTGCACATTTTTTTCACCTGTTTGTTGATCTTCAAGAGGCTTTTTCTTCCTCTGAGGAGGCCGAGCGAGAAGAGTATAATAAGGGCATGTTCACCGCTGAATTGAAGAATGAACCCGCGGGATACTCCAAAATGGACGATCCATCATACAGGCATTTGATGGAATGGACATGGTTGCCTCCGGATTCAACGGTCCAGTCAAAATAAAATACTGATTCCGGGAACCATCCCCTTAATGAATGAAAGGCATGGGAACACCGATCATCGGTCCCCTCACTTGATATCTTCCAGCTGATCTTTAAAGTTCTTCTTGGTAACATGATCGACCGGTTCGTCGAGAGCATCGAGATGCATCCTTTCATCCTCCTTGAGGTCGTCCCCTTACTTCATTATCTTCTTGACCATGGTCATCCTCATCTATTCCTTGAAATGGAGCTTTTCCATGTTGAAGGCTCCCCTCATGTAAAAGAAGTCGATATGGTTCCGTTCATCCTGGGTGAAGTTCTTCTCCTTCACCTTTTTGATTGGTACCTTTTCATCCGGGGAGAGACCGTTGGTGAAGACGACGACCCGTTTTCCCTGAGTTTTTTGTTAGGTTCTTCTAAATGAACATAATGCCGTTGATCCTCTCGGCATATATGCTCCACTCGTAGGTGATCGTGTCGTCGTTCATGAGCTCATTGATCTTGACATCGTTTGCAGGGACCACTTTTTTGTTCCAAGCCTCTCGGCGATCCATCTCGCATATTTCTCCGTGTTCCCCCCCGGATAAGGCAAATTTCATTAAGAACATAGGTCATTGATGGTATGAAGGAGGTCTTGAAGAGATTCCAGATCTTGATGAGGATAGTAGAGGAGAAAAGCTATGAGAACGATGCCCACTTTGGACGGAAACGGCAAGATTCAGGTATAAGAAGGAAATGTGGAATTGAGAGGATCTAAGATAAAAAATGAGTATTGGAATGCAAATGTTTCGTAATAGAGAATTATCTCAGCACATATTTTTCTTAAGAGATGTTGATACTGGTATGGTCCTTGCCCGGCTCATTGTAGCCTCATTATTTGATCCCATTTTCATAATTGTTATCATTTAATTATGGGATTTTTGGATAACTCTGATATTTGGTTTATTAATTATAGGAGGAAAGATATTTTCGATAACATACTTAGCGAATCATAATTTTTCAAGATTAGATATTGAACCCGATAAATTGGTCTTTAAAAATTTTATAAAGCGAAAGAAATTAAAGAAAAATAAATTTCATTACATTTTCTATTACAATCAGGTTTTTTACTTCAAGAAAAAGAATCGTTGGAATCCCCTAATATTTTCTTACATACCATTTCATTCTATGATCTATGAGGATATAAAGAAAATTTCAGATAAAATGTCATTTTTTCTGTATAAGATTGATGATAAGTATGTATTGACTGAAATGGAGGAAAAACAAATAAAGCCGGTATTAAAGAAAGATACAGAATCATTTTGGGCAACATCGACTGGAGCAATATCTGAATATAGATGAATAAGATCAAATACCGAAAAACGCCGTAATAAGCAAAATCTGAAGAAGGAGGAGAGCGATATTAGAAAGAGGAGGATGGAAAGGAGAATGGCTACAAGACCGTTGCCGGAAATGGACGAAGATGGAAAGATCGATATCGCTTCAAGCCGGTTATTTATAACGGTAAAAAGGAATTTTAATTTAAAAATTTCTAATAATACTTAGAAACTATTTTATAAATACTCTACTATTCTTCTTCATGAACTGTATAAGATGTAACTCAGAAATGATTGAGGTGGAAGTGATTTCAAGAGGTCGAGGAAATAAGGTTTTGAGATTGGAAGTTATTCCTGCAAAAACAACTGAAAAAGTACGAATAATTACCCCTGGTGATAGATTTCCAGTGGTAAGAACCTATAAATGCCCAGAATGTGGTAGGCTGGAATTCACCTCTGAAGGAGATCCAAAACAACTAATCAGCATTAAATAATTCCTACGTGTTATTAAATGGTAACGGCGAGGTAGGGGCGGGTTCAAAATGATCTAACTTGCGTTGAACGGGGTGGAAGATATTTCCATTTTATATTGAAATTATTTCTGATAACTACTCAGAAATATGTTTCGGAACGTAGAATCTTTTTTGATTTTTTTCCACCGAGTACATGATCAGCAACAGCTTGCGTGCACACGCAGTCAACGCCACCATGTGAGGTTTACCCATCTTTCGAAGGTGGTTGTATTTCTGCTTGATCACTGGATTGCTCCTGGTTGCAGCAAGAGCTGCATTCACCAGATACCTCCTCAGATATCTGTTGCCTCTCTTGGATATTCCACCGGTCCGGTTGATAGATTTGCCGGACTGGATAACTCTGGGATCCAGACCAGCATAGGCTACGACCGCATTGTTGCAAGTGAACCTGTTCATGTTGCCATATATCCCAAGGACCACCGCACAGGTAATGGAACCTACCCCGGGAATGGATTTGGATACAGGATCAATGTCTCGGATCGTTCGATCGATCCTCAATTCCAACATCCGCAACTGTTCCTTCAGAAGGTCATGCTGGTCCAGAATGAACCTGATATCTACTATCAGTGATTCCTTATAGTATTCTGGAACGGTTGTCTTTTCAAAGGACATCAGGATCTTCTCGGTCTTCACTGGTATCTCCTTGGAGCTCACGAAATTCTTCGTCAATATGGCCTCTATCTCGTCCCTTGTGATATCGAACAACTTCGTATGCTTGATCGATCTTCGAAGGATCTCCTTGGAGGACTTGCCCAGAACATCTGTGAGCACGACATCATAACCTGGACACAGGATGGTCAATGCCTCTCTCAGCTCTGTCTTCAGTCTTGCTGACTTCTCGACCAACTTATGATGCAGGAGACCCAGCTCGCGCATCCTGATATGAGCGGTGTCCTTCAGATAATGCTCGGTGTTCTCAATGGCATCAAGCCTGAGAGCACTTGTGATGATATCCGCATCGATCTTGTCAGTCTTCGTATTCCTGATCCTGCTCTTTCTGATGCCTATTATCTCGATGGGATTGAACTCCCTGACCTCATAGCCATGGCTCAGTAGAAATCCCATCAGATTGCGATGATATCTGGCCGTTGATTCCATTCCGATCAACGCCTTGGTATCCTCACCTTTTCGGGCATTTTCTATATCCCGGATGAACCTGAGCATGTCATCCATGTTCTGAGCATAGCTCTTGGGGTTCATCAGTACCTGGCCATCTTCGTTCTTGATACAAGCATCGAACTTATACTTCGATATATCCACGCCAACAAAAATTTTGGGCATTCTTCTCTCACCTCACAAAATTTATAGTGGTAGAGTAGAGCGGAGGGTCGCCCCTCCACCCCCTCATCGAACCGTACGTGAGGTTCTCCCTCATACGGCTCTCCGATGACCTTCATCCCTGTGCTTTCGACCGCCTGGACCAATAAGTTACATTTCCACTGAGGACTTGGACACCACTTCTCCTGTAAATCTTGTATGAGAAGTCAGTGTTCCATCTCCTTCCAGAGTTACCATGTTTCTTACTCCACCACAGAGCAAGTCGTTCCTGGATGTAGCTATCAATCTGGCTAAACTTCTTCGATGAGTTTCCATACTTGAAATAGTTCATCCATCCTCGAAGGATCGGGTTAAGTTTCTCAATAACCTCATCAAGAGACCAAGTCAAAGTCACTCTTCGGTCAAGAACGTCTCTTACCTTTGATCTCAACCGGTTCATCGATTTATGACTCGGCCAATGCTGAGTATAGTATTTCCGATACTTCATCGACCTTACTCGATGGAAGTGAAATCCCAGGAAATCAAACCCTCCATTTTCATTCCGGGTGTCGACTATCCTGGTTTTCTCTTTGTTCAGCTCCAAGCCCAGCTCCCTCAGCTTGGACTTCACCAATAACATACCTCTCTTAGCCTCGTGTTCCGTCCTGAACAGAATAACAAGGTCGTCTGCATACCTTATCAACCTCCCCACCACCAACTTCTGCTCAGCCCAGAATCGGTCAAATTCGTGCAGATAGATGTTCGCAAGCAACGGAGAAATTACCCCGCCTTGTGGTGTTCCGAAATCCGTTTCATGTAGACCGTCTGCTTCAATGACCCCGCATTCCAACCACTTCCGGATGAGCTTCAGGACCCGTTTATCACTAATCCTCTGCTCCATGTATTCTAACAACCTTTCGTGGTTGATGTTATCAAAATACCCTTTAATGTCAGCATCTAAAACTAATGAATAACCAGCATTCGTTTTCTTCCTGATCTCCTCAATTGCATCATGTGCATTCCTGTTCGGTCTGAAACCATAACTGCAGTCCAGAAAATCCGCTTCGAATATCGGCTCAATCACTGATTTTACGGATGCCTGCACAATTCTATCTCGTACCGTTGGTATTCCGAGGGGTCTCTTCTTCCCATTTGATTTCGGGATGAACACACGCTTCACACTTCTCGCCCGATACACCTTCTTCTCCAGAATCTGTTGCATCTCCATGAGGACACAATCCTCTCCCTTCATCACAATGTCCTCAATGGTCTCATCATCTATTCCTGCGCTTCCTTTATTCCGTTTGACCTGGCTCCAGGCATCCATCAGGAAGTCCTGCCTGTATATCTTGTCATACAAGGCGTGGAACCTTCTGGTCTTGCTGGTCTTTGCCGCAAGGTATAGTCTTTCTCGGAGTTCTCGTGTTTTGTTTAAAGTGTCTATAGCTTTCGCATTCACTTCACTTACCCCCGATCCAGACATGGTCAAAGCAGGGGTCCTTTCCTATGCAGGGTTGTGTTGTCCCTACAATCATTGGTACTATGACCCCATCCGACTCCTCACACCGCTTCGCTTCAGCTTTCCCTTGATAGGTTATACATCCACTACTCCGTTCCTCTGCTATATTCCAAGACTCGGCCTTAGAGACGATGTGAGGCCTCCCCAGTTCCTGCAGATACTGTGTTGGCATTCCGCTACCCCTACGCCGGAGAAGGATACCATCGCACTTCCAGAACCTTGATGGTACCTGTTGTCTTCGCCTCCTCAGCTCGGGCTCGACCTTCTCATATTTCATAGGTGACGACGCAGCAGTATTCACTTCGATGTTACGGACTGTCAACTTGCGCCTCCTTTGAGGGTTTACTTACCGCTTCAACGGTGGGGTCGCCCCCAACGTTGGGTATATGCTATCTGGTTTTCTGGTCTTACCAGAGCAGGACTTACACCTGCAAGCACCTGCAAGCTTATCTGGGCACGCGCTGAGGTCCAATGCCCCATCTAGCCTGAAAATGCACGGGTATGCATGTAGATGAACTCCACGCACCGACTGGGTATAGAGGGTTTGTGGGTCATAGCGTGTATATTCGTGCATGGCTTTCAGGTATGGGGAAGCACGTAGGAAACCTAGGACGTATGCCTCACTCCCCCTCGCTTATCCCCAGCCACCATATGAAAATGGCAATGGGGCATAAAGACCTCGCCATTACCCTTTAACACAATCCCCCCTCGAAAAGGAATTTTTTAAATGGTAGAATTATCGAATATCAACTTGAGACACATGTGAAGAAAAGAATAAAGAGGTATAATGATTGTAAATAATATTAGTGATGATAATGATAGATACCGACAGTATCTGTATGCTAATAATGTTATCTCCAATGATCTTCTTACTCATTTCAATAATACTTACAATTATTTCAGTAAAGGCGATTATTAGGTTTAGAAAACATAAGAGTATAAAGAGGGTAATTATTTTAATTATTACAATATTTATCTTTTTAATATTCTCTGTAATCGTCGGTTATTATGAATTTGTTTTTGTTAATTCAGGTAAAGAATCCTATGATTATTCCATAGAAATCACTCAAAATTCAGATTCACCATATTACATGTTAATTCCAAATTTAGTAGAATCTAATGACCATAATCATTCCTTGCCTTTGTCTGAATATTCTATCGAACCAAAATCAACCTTGGTAAAATTTAATAATAATTCAATCATCAATATTTCATGTTCCAATAAAGAAACAAAAATTGATTTCAAAGAAAGAAGAACATATTTTGGGGATGCAAAGCATCCCTGGGCATTTCCAAGTAATCTATTATTGGAATCAAAAATTGATGTTTCCTATTACATAGTTGAGATCTATTATTTTAATAATGATAATCAAACCTGTAATCTATCATTAGAATTCCAATCATCTTGGAGTTCCAATGTTATCGGAGGAGGGGGAGATACTTTTACGATAGATACAGTTCTTAAAAACGGAATGAATGAAGTCCCTATCTTTATTGATTCGTACGTTGCAGACTAAGAACAAAATACCCAGTCCTCCCCGAAATAGGTAAAGTCCAAATTCCTAGAAATGAATAAATATTTGGTTCCACATATATATGTGGAGATATACATGCCAAATATCACACTATCTCTGCCAGATGATATCTTCTCCATAATGAAGGAGCATGGAGAGATCAAATGGAGCGAAGTTGCTAGAAGAGCCATATTGGAATATGCGAAGAAACTTGCACTGCTGGACGCTCTGACCAAGGACAGTGAGCTTACAGAAGAAGATATAATGGCACTCGATGAAAAGGTCAAAGAGGGTATTTACAACCATTACAAAAGGAAGAAATCAACATGAGACTGGTCATCGATTCAAATAGAGTTATGGCTGGTCTGATCAAGGATTCAGTAAATCGAATGATTATTCTGAATGAAGCATTTGATTTCATTGCTCCCGAGTACCTTCTGATTGAGATCGAGAAATACAAGGATTATCTGATAAAGAAAGCTCATCAGAATGAAAGAGAGTTCGATCTGACACTTACTGCATTGATCGAAAGGATCTCATTTGTTCCGGAGAGTGATTTCATAGGCTACATGGATCAAGCAGAAGAGATTATGAAAGATATCGATCCCAAGGATTCTCCATTTCTTGCTGTTGGATTATCATCGAAAGTCCATGGAATATGGAGTGAGGATAAGGATTTCGATGAACAGAATATTATTAGACGTTACTCTACCAAAGATATGATCGACATTCTATTGGAAAAATAATCATACTATCATTCACGGATTTCCCAGAACCCCCCATAACCGGAAAAATGCGATTCAAAAAACCCTATATTATTTATACGCTCAAGGGTTTTTTTAAGATAACCATGAAAAACGGTTCCAATT